>JAUHYJ010000388.1 GCA_030425785.1 Acidimicrobiia bacterium
CAGGCGCTGCTCGCCCGCGCCCTGGAGGCGATCAAGGACCGTGGCATGACCGAGGCCGTGCTCGGCGTCGACACGAACAACCCCGGCGGCGCGTTCCAGCTCTACACGAAGCTCGGCTTCGAGCTGCAGAGCTACGAAGCGGTCTACACGCGCCCGGTCGACGACGACACCTGACGCCACGGGCGTGACGCCGAGCTCGACGAACGTCCGGTGCGGCAACCGAGCCAGACCAGCCGGGGCGACCCCCGCCTCAGGGCGTCACGCCGAGCTCGACGAGCATCCGGTGACGCAACCGAGCCAGACCAGCCGGGGCGACCCCCGCCTCAGGGCGTCACGCCGAGCTCGACGAGCATCCGGTGACGCAACCGGGCGAGATCGGCGAGGGCGAGCGCCTGGCCGAGCCGCGTGCACTCGAGCGCCGACGCGACCTCGAGCAGGACCGACGGACGACAGCGCGCCACCAGGTTGACGAGCACGGCCCGGTCGGGCGGGCCGTAGACGCCGTCCTCGAACCCGGCGGCGAGGGTGCGCGAGACGGTGTGCGCGTCGCGCACCGCCAGCTCGGCGAGGTCGGGCGGCATCGGAAGATCGGGCACCGACGCCACGGCCTCGGCCGACACCTGGCGCTGCGAGGTCGCGGCGAGCTCGGGGACGTGGTCGACGAGCCAACGCGCCACCGGACCGCCCGCCAGCATCACCCGGGCGCGCCGAACCGCATCGGCGCGGTGCCGCAGCAGCAGTTCGGTGAGCACGTCGGGGGCGAGTCGCCATCCCTGTTCGATCGAGGTCACCAGCCACTCGTCCTCGAGCACCGACCACTCGGCGACGATCCGGCGCCAGGTGGCGACCGCCGCCGGCGGGCACCACGGCCGAGCGTCGGGGTCGGGGCCCCGCAGCGGCGAAGCCACCGGCCCGGGGGCGAAGCCGGCCCGGCGCGCCGCCGCGGTCGCGCCGACGGCGGCGAGCATCCGGGCCGCCGCGTCCGGTCGCACGGCGTCGGCCACCAGATCGGCGAGATCGCCGGCCGGCGGCTCGGGCGGGTCACGGCGGTCGGTGCCGAGCATCGCCGCGGTCACCAGCTCGCGCCAGTACGCGTCGAGCGTGATGGTCTCGTCGGCGTCGAGCGTCACGCCGCCCCCACGAAGCTCGGGTCGGCTCGCGGGCCGACGTCGATCGCCCGATCGTCGGCGTGCACGGTGAGCGGTTGGACGCCCCAGGGCGACCACTCGACGGTCAGCGTCGCCGGCGCGCCGCCGGATGCGCCGAGCACGGTCGCGAGCGAGCGGCGGGGTCCGATCAGCGGGAGCGACCCGGTGTCGTCGGACAACACCCACCGGCCGTCGAGGACGGTCGGACGGGCCCGGACGATCGCCGGGTACCGCTCGAGCCACGGCTCGGCGGCGACGGCGGCGCCGATCGAGTCACACGCCTCGGCCAGTGACATCGCGATCGGCTCGGCGAACGGCAGCGGATCGGCGTAGCGACGCCCGGCCAGCGCCCGCAACGCACCGCCCGGATAGCGGTGCAGGTCCGCGTGCACGACGGTGCCGACGGTCCACGACTCGTCGAGGCTCTGCTGGTAGGCGGCGAACGACAGCAGCATCGCCCACCGCCCCGACGCCGCACCGCGCAACCAGAGCCGACGGACCTCGATGCGGTCTTCGCGCACGTCGCTGCGACCGGCGACGAACCACTCGTCGGTGTCGGGAACGCCGGCGAGCACATCGGCCTGGCGAACCTGCCAGCCCGACGCCGCCGCCACGGCGTCCGCGAGCGGCCCCGGCAGGACGGGCACGCGCTGTCCGCCCTGCGCGATCAGGTGGAGCAGTCCGAGCTCGGCCAGCACCTCGGCGTGCCAGTCGGGGCCGCCGCCGACCAGACCGGCGAGCCGTCGCACCCGGTTGGCCAGCGCACCGGCGCGGGCGTCGACCAGGCGTGCCGCGAGGTGATCCCAGGTCGCGTAGCTCGCGAGGGCCGGGTCGGCCAGCCCGGTGCGCATCCGGTCCTCGAGCCAGCGGTCGAGTTCGGTCAGGCCGGCGAGCATCCGCGCCACGCGTTCGTCGCGGGCGCGATCGAGATCGGACCGATCCGGTGGCAGGTCACCGTCGGACCCGGAACCGTCGCGCTCGTCTCGGTCATCGGTGCCGGCTGCCGAATCGCTACCCGGCGCATCGGCCGGCTCCCCCGCCGATGGGTGCGACGAGCGCGCCGCGCGCCGGTCGCGCGCCTCGATCCAGCCGGCCACCGATGCCGGTACGACCCCGTCCGGTACCCCGCCGCGAACCCACAAGAGCAGGAGCGCCACCGCGTGCTTGCAGGGCAGCTTGCGGCTCGGGCACGTGCAGCGCCACGCGACCTCCGCGTGATCGACCATGGTCTCGTACGGTTCGGCGCCCGAACCGCGGCACCGGCCCCACAGGGCACGATCGTCGGCACCGAGTGCGGTCCAGCGGGCGGCGTCGGCGAGCGGTTCGGCGGCGGCGACCGAACGGGGCGACGGCGCGACGGCCGCCACCTGCTCGACCGTCCAACGCGCGCTCACGCCGTCACCGTACCGAGGGGATGTGGCGCGAACCGGCCGCGCCGACGCCGTGCCGACCCCCGACGGATCGAGGCCGGCCATCGCCTGCAACCGTTGCGGCGACGGAGCAGGACCCGGCGTCGTTCCGGTCACCTGCGCGCGCCGCTGACCGGACGCCCGGGCCCAGGACGCGACCCGGCGACGCGGCGGTACCGTTCTCGGGCATGGCTGAACAGCAGGTGTCCGTGTCCCGAGTGATCGCCGCATCGCCCGAGGCGATCTTCGACGTGTTGACCGACCCGGCTCGTCACGGCGAGATCGACGGGTCGGGCATGGTCCAACAGGCGCGCGGCGAATCGCAGCGCCTCGAGCTCGGCTCGCAGTTCGGCATGGACATGAAGCTCGGGTTCCTCCCGTACCGCATCACCAACACGGTGGTCGAGTACGAACCGAATCGGCTGATCGCCTGGTGCCACCCGGGCAAGCACCGTTGGCGGTACGAGCTCGAACCGGTCGACGGCGGCACGAACGTGACCGAGACGTTCGACTGGTCGACCGCCGTGGTTCCGAAGGCGATCGAGCTGATGGGGTACCCGAAGAAGCACCCGGCCAACATGACGGCCACGCTCGAGCGGCTCGCCGGACTGGTCGAGGACTGAGGTCGTCGTGGCCACGACCGACGCCGTCCACTTCTACTGGCGACCTGGCTGCATGTTCTGCAGCATGCTGCGCCGCGGGCTCGACAAGGCGGGCATCGAGACGGTCGACCACAACATCTGGGACGACCCGGATGCGGCGGCGATCGTTCGGGGGTACGCGAACGGCAACGAGACGGTGCCGACCGTCGTCGTGGGCGACGTCGGGATGGTCAACCCGAGTGCCCAGCAGGTCGCCGAGCACCTGACGGGCCACGCCCCGCACCTGCTCCCCGAGGGCTTCGAACCGCCCAAGCAGGGCCTGCTCGGCCGCCTGTTCGGCTGACCCACCCGCCGCGGCCGAGGCCGCCGACGTCGGGCGTACGCTCGGCGGATGGGGTCCGTGGTGCTGATCGGCTCGGTCGTGGCCGCGGTCGCGTGGGCGTCGGGCGGATGGCGACAGAGTCGCATCGCCGACGTCGGCCGCTGGGCCACGCTGGCACTCACCGCGCTCGCCGTCACCCTGCTCGCCCACGATCTGTGGGTCGTCGAGCCGTCATCGGCGTACGTCGCGAGATTCAGCTCGAACCGCACACCGCTCCCGTACCGCTTCGCCGGGCTCTGGGGCGGCATGGAGGGTTCGATGCTCACGTGGTCGTCGGTCGTCGCCGGCTGCGTGGCGCTCGTCCACGCGCGACACCGGGCGCAGGCGCGTGCGGTCGACGGCCTCGGTGGTGGGTTGGTGGCGACGTTCCTGGCCGTCACCGCGCTGTGGGCCTCGCCGTTCGCGTCGCTCGACGTCCCGACCGGGCGGGGCGACGGCCTGCCGGCCGTCCTGCAGCACCCGGCGATGCTCGTTCACCCTCCGATCCTCTACGCCGGACTCGCCTTGTCGATCGTCCCGATGGTGGTGACGATCGCCGCCCTCGTCGACCGCGCACTGGACGACGCGTGGCGGGCGACGCTGGTGTCGTGGACGCGCCCCGCATGGCTGGTGCTCGGCGTCGGCATGGTGCTGGGGAGCAACTGGGCGTACGCCGAGCTCGGGTGGGGTGGCTTCTGGGCCTGGGACCCGGTCGAGAACGCCGCCCTCGTCCCCTGGCTCCTGCTGACGGCACTGCTCCACACCACGCGCACACGACACCGCGGCGCGGACTGGCCGA
>JAUHYJ010000389.1 GCA_030425785.1 Acidimicrobiia bacterium
GGTGGTGACATCGGTGAGCACGAGCGTGCCGGCCACGGTGGCGTCGCGGTCGTGACGCTCGACCGACCCGAGCGACGCAATGCCGTCGATCATCCGACCCTGCTGGGGCTGCTCGACGCGCTCGAGGAGGTCGCCGACGCACGGGCCGTGGTGCTCACCGGTGCGCCACCGGCGTTCTGCGCCGGTGCCGATCTGGCCGGTGTGCGCGAGGACGTGTTCAGCGCCGACCTGCGGCGGGTGCTCACCGGGTTCACGGCGCTGCCGGCGCCGGTCGTCGCCGCGGTCGACGGGCCGGCCTTCGGCGCCGGCGCTCAGCTCGTCGCCGTGGCCGACCTCCGGGTCGCGACCCCGCGGTCGACCGTCGCCGTCCCGGCGGCCAAGCTCGGCCTCGTGATCGACCAGTGGACCGTCGAGCGGTTCGCGCACGAGTTCGGCCGCTCGATCACCCGCGACCTGTTGATGGCGGCATCGACGTACTCGGCCGAGCGGTTGCACGCCGCCGGGGTCGTCCACCGGTTGGGTGATCTCGGCGACGCGATCGCCTGGGCGCACGAGCTCGCCCGCCTGGCGCCGCTCAGCATCGCCGGCCACAAGCTCGCACTCGAGCGGCTCGGCGCGCCGTCGGCGGTCGACGACGACGTCGCCGCCGCGCAGCGACGTGCGTGGGCGAGCGACGACGCCGCCGAGGGACGCCAGGCGTTCCTCGACAAGCGCCCCCCGGCGTTCCGGGGCCGGTGACCGCCCGAGGCAGCGGTCGTGGCGTGGTCGGCCGCGCTGCGCGACAATCGGGCGGTGATCACCGACGCTGAGCGCGACGAGTTGGTGCGCCGGGCACAGCGGACACCGAAGACGCACGGTCGCCCCGAGTTCGTCTACCACTACAGCGAGGACGGCTCGATCCGCCGGTTCGCACCGCACGTGCCGGCATCGAACCCGCGTCACCCTCCGTGCGTGTGGGCAGTCGACGCACGACACGCGCCGCTGTACTGGTTCCCGCGTGATTGCCCCCGCATCTCGGTCTGGGCCTACGACGACGCGCAGCAGTCGGTGCTCCGCGAGGTGTTCCACACCGAGGCCGTGCGGATCTGCGCCGCGGAGAGCCATTGGCTCGACCTGGTGCGGTCGACGCGCATCTATCGGTACGCCTTCGACGCGTCCGCGTTCGCGCCATGGGTCGATGCCGACGGTCAGTACGTGTCGGCCGACGTCGTCCACCCCATCGACGTCGAGCCGATCGACGACCTGCTCGGGCTGCACGCCGCCGCCGGCATCGAGCTGCGGTTCACGCCGCGGCTCGGCCCGCTGACGGACCGGATGCTGGCGTCGGGCCTGCCGTTCAGCTTCGTGCGGATCCGCGACGCGCAACGCTGAGGTGAGACGTCGCGAGTGGCCGCAGCGCGCTAGAGACCGGGCGGGAGCAGCCGGTTGACGTTCTGGTAGAAGAAGTACAGGCAGACCAGGAACGGCGCGATGCCGACCAGGACGCCGACCGAGGAGTGGCGGGTCCGCTTGGCGACCTGATAGGCGAGCAGCGAGATGATCGCGAGCGCCATGCCCCAGAGCGCGATCTGTGGGAACGCGCCTCGATCCTCGAACCAACCCTGGCTGAACGCGTCGAGTTCGGCGGCATCGGGATCGACCTCGTCCGGTGTGAGGACCTCGTCCGTTCCCGCATCGGCGTCGCCCTCGGCATCGGGATCGACCTCGTCCGGTGTGAGGACCTCGTCCGTTCCCGCATCGGCGTCGCCCTCGGCATCGGGCGTCGGGTCGGGCCCGGTCGCGTCGTCGCCGGCAACATCGCCGGTCACGTCGCCGGCCACATCGCCGGTCACGTCATCCGGTCCGGTCGAGTCGAGCACTGTGGCATCGCTGTCCTCGGTCGCGGCGACCGTCCCCGCAGCGTCGGTCTCCGCGTCGGTCTGGGTGGTGCCCGACGCATCGGTCGTCGGGTCGGTGGTCGCGCCCTCGAGGTCGGTCGAATCGGTCGTCACCGTCGGATCGTCGCCGGCGATCTGCGTCGGTTCACCGCGCTCGTCGAGCTGGTAGAACTCGGCCTCGCCGACCTGCGACGACGCCTCGGGCACGAGCACGCTGTGCACGACGAGCCGGTCGCGCGCCGTGTACTTCGGATGGCAGGTCGTGAGCGTGAGCTCTGCCACGTTCGGGTCGCGCGTCGTGACCACCCAGTAGTCGGCGGCGGTGACGACCTCGACCGCGGTGACCCGGTAGACGAACCGGTCGCCGGTGACCATCGTGACGTCGATCTCGTCGCCCGGGACGATCTGGTCGAGATCGAAGAACGGGGCGCCGTACGTCGTCCGGTGGCCGGCGATCGACGCGTTGCCGAGCTGGCCGGGCAGCGGTGTGTCCGGGTAGTGGCCGACGCCGCGCTTCAGGTCGTCGAGCTGCACGCCCGGCACGACGTACTTGCTGACGCCGATCTTCGGGATCTCGATGCGCGCGAACGAGTCCCCGGGCACGATCGGGACGTTCTGGTCGACCGCGTATCCGGACAGGTCGACACCACCCGGCACCGCGTCGCTGGGCGGGAAGTCGGGCACCGAGTCGAGCGGGTCGTCGCCGACATCGGTGAGCCCGACGTCACCCGACTCGCCCGCTTCGTCCGATTCGTTCGACGCTGCGTCATTCCCGCCCGGCTTGACCCAGTTCTCGACACCGACCGTCGGCTCCTCGCCGCCGGAGATCGCGTCGACCTGCTCCTGGAACTCGCCGCCGAGCTGCGCCTGGGCACGCGCGGTCTCGATCCCGGTGCCCCACAACTGGTAGGCCACGAAGCCGAACATCAGGAGACCGGTCGCGATCAGGACCTTGCCGAGGGTGCCGACGACGAAGCGCCAGTCCTTCGGTTCGGGCGGTCGGTCCCACCTGCTGATGCGGTTGCGTCGCCGTTCGCGCCACCGGTGGAAGGCCGAGCCGGCGCCCCCGGACGCGTCGGCGGCATCGTCGTGGTCGCCGGTCTCCGGCGCCGCGTCGTCCGCGGCCGCGTCGTCGTCGACGCCGTCCGCCGGACCATCGACGAGTTGGTCGGTCACTGCGCTCACGTTAGTGGCGAACCCCTGGTCGGCCCCGTCAGTTCCTCGGCAAGGTCGGTGTCGCGGTGCGACGCTGCGCGGTCGGCGGGCGGCCCACGGCGGACCGGACGTGGGACCCCGACGAGCGGACCGGGCATCGAAGCGTGTCGGCCGGGGCGTGACTGCGTAGCGTGACGGCCGCATGTCGTCCGAGCCCGCCGCAGCCGTCGTCGCCCTCGACGACGTCGTCGCCGTCCTCGGGGCGTTCCCGGTGCTGGCCGGTGCGACGCTCCGGGTCGACCGTGGCGAGATCGTGCTGCTCCGCGGCCCGAACGGTGCCGGCAAGACGAGCCTGCTGCGGTTGTGCGCCGGCCTCTTGCCGGTCGAACGTGGGACGGGGACCATCTTCGGGCACGATCTGCGTACCCAGCGGGCGGCGATCCGGCCCCGGGTCGGCCTGCTCGGCCACCGCAACGGGCTCTACCGCGACCTGACCGTCGCCCAGAACGTCGCCTTCTGGGGTGCCACGGTCGGCGCGACGGCCGACGAGGTCGCCGGTTCGATGGCGCGGCTCGGCGTCGATGGGCGGCTCGCCGATGTCGTCGTCGCGAGGCTGTCGGCGGGCCAGCGCCGCCGGACGGCGCTCGCGTGCCTCGTGGCGCGGCGAGCCGAGCTGTGGCTGCTCGACGAGCCGCACGCCGGTCTCGACGCCGCCGGGCGCGACGAGCTCGATGCCACCCTGCGCGACGCCGCAGCGTCGGGTGCGACGATCGTCGTCGCGAGCCACGAACTCGAGCGCGCCGGTGCCCTCGCCGAGCGAACCGTCGACATCGTCGGCGGCCGAGTCGTGGAGGCGTCGACGTGAGCCGCTGGCACATCGTGCGTCTCGTGGCCACCAAGGATCTCCGGATCGAGCGCCGCAGCCGGGTGGCGCTGTTCCAGGTGCTGCCGTTCGGCGCCGTCACCCTCGTGCTGTTCGCGTTCGCCCTCGACAACAAAGGCGTCCGCACCGACGAGGGCACCTCACCGGTCCTCCAGCTCGTCGCCCCGGGACTCGTCTGGATGGCGACCCTGTTCAGCCTGCTCATCCTGGTGCAACGCTCGTTCGCCGTGGAGGCGGACGACGGCGCACTCGACGCACTCCGCGTCGCCGGGGTCGACCCCGTCGCCATCTACTGGGGCAAGTCGCTCGCGCTCGCCGTGCAGCTGTTCGCGCTCGAAGTGTTCCTGCTGGCCGGCGCGATCGTGTTCTACGACGTCACGCCCCC
>JAUHYJ010000390.1 GCA_030425785.1 Acidimicrobiia bacterium
GGTGCGCTCCGCGACGACCACGACGAGCAGCTGCGCCCGGGTCGCGTCGTCGTGGTCGAGCGTCAGCTCGGCCGCGCGGCGCAGCCGACGCTCGGTCGCGGCGCGGTGACCCACGAGGAGTTCGCCGAACGCGAGCCCGATGGCCTGGTCGGCAGAGGTCAGCTCGACGTCGGGTGGCAGCAGCGCCAGGATCTGGCGCAACTCGTCGACCCGCCCGGCGTCGATCAGATCCATCGCCGGGCGCGTGACGACCTCGCTCGCCCGGTCGGGATCGTCTGCCCACACGAAGTGCCGGGCCGCAGCGAGTCGGTCGTCGCGAGCCAACATCAGCTCGCCGGCGGTCCGGTGCAGCGCGGTGAACCGGTCGGGGTTCCGCCACCGGAGCTCGGACATGAGCAGATCGCGGATCAGGCTGTGGAAGCGGTAGCCCCGCCGGTCCTCGAGCTCGACCAACGGAATCCGTCGGCCGAGCAGTCGCCACAGGGCCGGCAGCGAGTCGGCACCGAGCAGGTCGCGACACAGATCGAGGTCGAACCAATCGAGCACCGACAGACCGAGGGCGACCTCGCGCTCGGCGTGCCCCAGCGCGTCGAGCACCTCGCCGGTCACGTAGTCGGCGAGCAACCGATTGGTCGCCACCATCTGCTCGACGGCCACCGCCGGATCCGGGGACTCGCGCGCGACGATCAGGCCGACCTGCAGGGCGACCGGCCACCCCTCGACCCGATCGTGCAGCGCGTCGACCGCCTCGACCTCGAGCCGCCCGGGCGCGAACGCGTCGGCGACGCGTCGCGATGCGCGGCGGTCGAAGCGGAGATCGTCCTCGCGCAGCGCGGTCAGCAGACCCTTGGCACGCCAGCGCGCCAACGGGAGCGCCGGATCGACCCGACCGGTCACGACGAGTCGCAAGCGGTCCGCGCACCATTCCGCCAACCGCTCGATGCCGATGAGCACGTCGGGATCGTCGATGCGGTCGACGTCGTCGAGCACCAGCAGCAGCGCCGTCGACGAGTTCCGGATCTGCTGGGACAACGACGCGAGGAAGGTGAAGTCCGACGCCGAGCGTTCGGCGAGCAGGTCGAGCGGCTCGTCGTCGATCTCGGCGATCGTCCCGCGCAGCGCAGCGATCAGGTGGGACCAGAACGCGAACGGCTGGCGGTCGAGCAGATCCACCGACAACCACGCAGCGGTGCCGGGCGCGCACGCGGCGTGGATCTCGCGTGCGACCACGCTCTTGCCGTACCCCGGTGGCGCGACGATCGCGACGTAGCGCCACCCGGCGGGGAGCCGGTCGAGCAGCTCGGGACGCACGCTCCCCAGCCCCTGCGGGCCCATCACCTGCAGCGCGGGCGGCTCGATCTTGCTCGCCACGATGAGGCCTCCCGCCGACACGGCCAGACCCTACTCCAGCCCGGCGCGCCGCCCCCAGGCCCGTTGCCCGACGGATCACCCCGATCCGAACACCCAGATCGGGTGTAGGCACCGCGCCGGCGGATGCGCCATGATGTCCACGTGGGCCGGGGCCCACGGGTGTGGTCCCGCGGACCACACATCTCTCTCGAACTCAAGGAGTCATCACCATGCTCGCCTTCTCGGTCTGGAACGCCATCTGGGTCGTCATCGTCGCCTACCTGTTCATCACCGTCTTGATGATGATGTTCTCGGTCATCGTCGACATCTTCCGGGACAAGGAGCTGAGCGGCCTCGCGAAGGCCGGCTGGCTCCTGTTCCTCGCCGTGTTCACCCTGCTCGCCCTGCTCGTCTACGTGATCGTCCGTGGCAAGGGGATGGCCGAGCGCTCGATCAAGGAGCAGGAAGAGGCCAAGGCATCCTTCGACAGCTACGTGCGTGACGTCGCCGGCGGCGGTGCGGCATCCGAGCTCGAGAAGGCGGCCGCGATGCACAGCGCCGGTCAGATCTCCGACGACGAGTACGCGGCCCTCAAGGCCCGCATCCTGGGCTGAGCGCCGCCATGGCCGACCAGCCCAACATCCTCATCATCTGGGGTGACGACATCGGGATCTCGAACCTGAGCTGCTACAGCGACGGGCTCATGGGGTACCGGACCCCGAACATCGACCGCATCGCCGACGAAGGCGTCCGGTTCACCGACTACTACGGCGAGCAGAGCTGCACCGCCGGGCGCGCCGCGTTCATCAGCGGCCAGAACCCCTACCGCACCGGCCTCACCAAGGTCGGTCTGCCAGGCGCGCCGATCGGCTACGCCGCGGAGGATCCCACGATCGCGACGGCGCTGAAGGCCGAGGGGTACGCCACCGGCCAGTTCGGCAAGAACCACTTCGGCGACCGCGACGAGTTCCTCCCGACGGCCCACGGCTTCGACGAGTTCTTCGGCAACCTCTACCACCTCAACGCCGAGGAGGAGCCGGAGCACCCGGACTACCCGAACCCGGAGGACTTCCCGAACTTCAAGGATCGGTTCGGGCCCCGCGGCGTCATCAAGTCATGGGCGAACGGCGACGGCACCCAGCGCATCGAGGACACCGGTCCGCTCACCAAGGAGCGGATGAAGACCTGCGACGAGGAGTTCCGCGACGCGACGATCGACTTCATGCAGCGTCAGGTCGAGGCCGACACCCCGTTCTTCTGCTGGTTCAACACCACGCACATGCACTTCCGCACCCACACCCGTGACGAGGATCTCGGGCGGGCCGGCCGGTGGCAGTCGCCGTACCACGACACGATGGTGTACCACGACGAGATCGTCGGGCAGGTGCTCGACGAGCTCGACCGGCTCGGCATCGCCGACAACACGATCGTGATGTACTCGACCGACAACGGTCCGCACATGAACTCGTGGCCCGACGCCGGCATGACGCCGTTCCGCAACGAGAAGAACTCGAACTGGGAGGGCGCGTACCGCGTCCCGTGCGCGGTCCGGTGGCCGGGGCACATCCCCGCTGGTTCGGTGCTCAACGGCATCGTGAGCCACAACGACTGGTTCGTCACCCTGCTCGCGGCCGCCGGCAACACCGAGATCAAGGAGCAGCTCAAGGCGGGCACCGAGCTGAACGGCCAGCACTTCAAGGTCCATCTCGACGGGTTCAACCAGCTCGACTACATCACCGGTCAGGCCGAGGAGAGTCCGCGTCCGTACTTCTTCTACTGCTCGGACGACGGCGACCTCACGGCGATGCGGTACGACAACTGGAAGTTGGTGTTCCTCGAGCAGCGCGCAGCGGGCACCCTCCAGGTGTGGGCCGAGCCCTTCACCGAACTGCGCGTCCCGAAGATCTTCAACCTGCGCACCGACCCGTACGAACGCGCCGACGTCACGTCGAACACGTATTGGGACTGGATGCTGTCCCGCGTGTTCCTGATCGTGCCGGCCCAGATGTACGCAGCCCAGCTCCTCGCGACCCTCGAGGAGTTCCCGCAGCGTCACGAACCGGCGTCGTTCAACCTGAGCCAGGTCATCGAGAAGATCGAGACGATGACAGCCGCCGCCAGCTGACCGGGACGACCGCGCCGATGACGACCGGCGACGCCGACCCGATCGCATCGTTCTACGACCGGCACCCCTATCCGCCCCCGGTGGACGCTCTCGACGCGCTCGCGTCGGCGGCGGCCGCCGGGGGCGGAGATCGTGTCGGACACCACCTCGTCTGGCCGGCGCGTCGTCCTGACGAGATCCGGTCGACCCTCGTCGCCGGGTGCGGCACGGCGCAAGCGGCGCGCCACGCACTGCGCAACCCGGATGTGGACGTCGTCGGCATCGACGTCAGCGCGACGAGCATCGAGCACACCGAGCGGCTGGTGCGGCAGCACCAGATCGAGAACCTGACCGTGCAACGGTTGCCGATCGAGCGCGCCGCCGAGCTCGCTCGTCGCTTCGACCACGTGATCTGCACCGGTGTGCTCCATCACCTGGCCGACCCCGACGCCGGGTTGCGTGCGCTGCGCGACGTGCTGGCGCCGCGGGGTGCGATCACGCTGATGGTGTACGCGCGCTTCGGTCGGTTCGGCGTCGAGCTGCTCCAGGAGTACGGCCGCCGGCTCGGCATCGGCACCGAGCCGGATGACGTCGCCGACCTCGTGGCGGTGCTCCGCGAGATCCCCACGGGCCACCCGATCTCCCGCCTCCTGCGCCAGACCCGCGACTTCCTCGACGACGACGCACTGGCCGACGCCCTCCTCAACCCACGCGAGCGTGCCTACAGCGTGCCGGAGCTCGTCGCGCTCGTCGCCGGCGCCGGGCTGCGCTTCGGCCGGTGGGCGCACCAGGCGCCCTACCTCCCGGACTGTGGCTCGATGAGCGAGACGCCGCACGCATCGCGG
>JAUHYJ010000391.1 GCA_030425785.1 Acidimicrobiia bacterium
CGGCCTCACCGTGCCGCTGTCGCTGATGTTCGGGCAGCCCGACGCCTGGCCCTGCAAGGTCATCCCGTTCGCCGTCAACGTGGTGCAGTACCCCGTGCCGTCGGGACGCCGCTGCCTGCAACTCGGCAAGGCGATCCGCCGCGCAATCGAGTCGTACGACGAGGATCTGAACGTGCAGGTGTGGGGCACGGGCGGCATGAGCCACCAGCTCCAGGGTCCGCGCGCCGGCCTCATCAACCGCGAGTGGGACAACGCGTTCCTCGACCGGCTGATCAGCGACCCCGAGGGGCTCGCCGACCTCCCACACATCGACTACGTGCGCGAAGCAGGGTCGGAGGGCATCGAGCTGGTGATGTGGCTGATCGCTCGTGGCGCGATGGGCGACCTGGCCGACGAACCATCACCGGCGCCGTCCGTCGAGCACCGCTTCTACCACGTGCCCGCGAGCAACACGGCCGTCGGGCACCTGGTGTTGACGGCCTGATCAGCGCGGTTCGCGCGGCAGGCCGAGCACCCGCTCCCCCAGGATGTTCCGCATCACGTTCGACGTGCCGCCCATGATCGTGTAGGCGGGCCAGTACGAGATGCCGCGCCCGGGGTCGGCCGGGTCGTCGGGGTCCCAGATCGTCGCCGCGGCGCCGAGGACGTGCGCTGCGAACCGGGCGACGCGCTGCTCGTGCTCGGTGCAGAAGCACTTGGTCGCGGCGCTGAACCCCGCCGGGGCCTGTCGCATCGCCTCGCGATGGACGAGCTGGCGGCCGACGCGGTAGCCGGTCTCGATCGCCGCGACCTCCTGGCGCACGATCGGGTCGTCGAGATCGGCGCGCTCGAGCGCCTGACGGTAGAGCGGGACGTTCGACACCAGCCGGTCGATGCCGCCGCGCTCGTGCTCGAGCTGCCGCATCGTCTGCGCGAACGCGTCGCCCTCGACCCCGACCAGGTTCGCCACGGGCACCTCGACGTCGGTGAAGAACACCTCGCAGAAGTGGCGGTTGGTCGTCAGGTCGCGGATCCGGCGCACCTCGATGCCGGGTGTCGACATCGGCACGATCAGCTCGCTGATGCCCCGGTGCTTCGGCCCGTCGGACGAGGTCCGGCAGATCAGGTAGCAGTAGTCGGCGATCGCCGCCGAGCTGGTCCAGATCTTCTGGCCGTTCACGACGTACACGTCGCCTCGCCGGGTCGCCGTCGTCGCGAGGTTGGCGAGGTCGGAGCCGGCGTCCGGCTCGGACATCCCGATGCACCACGTGGCGTCGCCCGACAGCATCCCTGGCAGGAACTCGGCCTGTTGATCGGGCGTGCCGAACGCGATGATCGAGGGCCCCATCTGCCGGTCGGCCACCCACATGGCGGCGATCGGGGCGCCGGCGCTGATCAGCTCGTCCGCGACCACGACACGCTCGATGGGAGGACGGCCACCACCGCCGTGCTCGACCGGCCAGCCGAGACCGATCCAACCCTCGTCGGCGAGCCGTCGTGCGAACGGCTTCGAGAACCCGTTCACCCACGAGTCGTGGTGGACGCCGAACTCGGCGACGCCCTCGGCGGCGACCACACGAGCGCGATCGCGCAGCGCCTCGAGCTCGGGGCCGAGCGTCGGCGCGTACACGTCAGCCCGCCTCGCCGGCCAGGAAGTCGGCCACCGCGTGCCACGCCGTCGCGTCCTGCAGGAGGAACAGGTGGCCACCGTCGAACAACTGCAGGCGCGCGTCCGGCAGGCGCCCGGCGAGCCGTTCGAGGTTCGCCGGTGGCGCCTGGGCGTCGTAGCGACCGCCCACGACGAAGGTCGGGTGGTCGATGCGCACGAGTGCGTCCCACGTGTCGTGCCCGGCGCGGGCCTCGAGTTGGCGTCGCGCCCCCATCGCCGCGTCGGGATCGTCGGCGTTGAGCGGTGGGGCCGCCATGAACGGTGCGATCACATCGAACATCGGCGCGTAGGCGGGCGGATCGGTGCTGACGTCGTTGCGGGTGTCCATGATCGGCAGGGTGATCGCGAGCCGCTCGTCGCGGGGCAGGTCGGCGACCGAGAGCAGATCGAACGACGCGCCGCCGTCGCCGCCCGACGAGGTGCAGGCCAACACGAGTCGGTCGACGCGCTCGGGGTGACGCACTGCGAGGTGTTGGGCGACCATGCCACCGAAGCTGATGCCGACGACATGTGCCCGAGCCCAGCCGAGGGCGTCCATCAGTACCGCTGCGTCGTCGGCGTAGTCGGCCATCGTGTACGGCCGGTCGGGCTTCGACGTCTGCCCGAGCCCGCGCTGGTCGTACATCAACACCTCGAAGCGGCGTTCGAGCACACCGTGGCCGCGTCGCGGGTTGGCCCGGAGGTCGCCCCCGGTGCCGCTGATCAGCAGGACCCGCTCACCGGTGCCGTGCACCTCGTGGTACACGTCGAGATCTCGCACCCGCACGAACGGCATGCGCCGACGGTACCGGCCGACCCCGGGCGCGGCGGGGCCGGAGGCGCAGTGCGCCTCCGGCCGGTTCCGCTCGATCGGGATGTGATCAGTCTGGTGTGATCAGTCGATGATGATCGGTCGGGTCAGCACCAGTTCGTCAGAACCAGTGCGTGCGACCGCCGACCGCTCGGCCGGTCGCACCGAGGATCCACAGCACCATGCCGACGATCGCGAGGATCACGCCGATCGTGTAGAGCACCGGGATCGATGCGACGATGCCGATGATGATGAGCAGGACTCCCAAGAGGATCATGCGCCGGGAGTACCCACCGCCGCCGGCGGGGAAACCGACGGACGACGTCTTCACCCGTCGGGGTGACACGCCGCTCACATCCCTGCTCACATCCGGGGTGACTTGCACGGCGCCCGGGGACTAGACCGGTCGCATGCCCTCGATCGCCACCAACCGCCGCGTCGGACGTGCCGAGCTGCTCGATTTCGTCCGGCCCCGACATCACGGCGTGCTGCTCACCTTCCGTCGCGACGGCTGGCCGCAGTCGTCGCTCGTGACGATGGGGGTGTCGGCCGACGACCACGTCGTCGTGTCGACCTACCCGGAGCGCGCCAAGGTCCACAACCTGCGACGTGACCCCCGCGCCTCGATCGTCGTCATGTCCGACGACTTCGGCGGCGCCTGGGTGCAGATCGACGGGGCGGCCGAGGTCGTCGATCTGCCCGATGCGCTCGACGGGCTCGTCGACTACTTCCGGGTGATCTCGGGCGAGCACCCCGACTGGGACGAGTACCGCGCCGCGATGCAACGCCAGGGCAAGAGCCTGATCCGCATCTCGGTCGACCGCTGGGGGCCGATCGCCACGGGCGGGTTCCCTGCCCGCCTCGTCGACGGCGATGGGTGAGCACGACGAACCCATCCGGATCGGCGGCTGGTTCCAGGGGCCGACCGGTTCGGGCAACGGTGGTTGGTCGTCGTACCGCTTCGCGTCGCGTCTCCCCGGCGACATCACGACGTCGATCCGCGCCCCGATCCCGCTCGATGTCGACCTCCGCGTCGTCGCGACGGCGACGGGCTGGGAGCTCGTCGACCCCGGCGGCGCCGCGATCATGACGGCGACGAGCTGGACGCCGTCGTTCGCCACGACCCGGCCGGTGAGCATCGCCGATGCCCGCGCGGCCCGCGCCGACTTCGAGCGGTTCGTCCCGGAGCACCCGGTGCCGTTCTGCTTCTCGTGCGGGACGCAGCACGACTCGATGAACGTGCACGCCGCGCCCGTCGGGGACGACCGCGTCGCGACCGACTGGACCGTGCCCGACTGGGCCGTCGACGCCGGCCCGCTGTGGGCGGCGCTCGACTGCTGCTCGGCGTGGTGGGTGGGCTTCAGCCGCGAGCCACGGGTGGCCTACACCGTCCAGTACGCGGTCGAGCAGGCGGCTGAGCTCCACCCGGGTGAGACCTACGCGCTGGTCGGCTGGGCCGGTGACCACGACCCCGAATGGGACGGCCGCAAGCGCCACGCCGCATCGGCGGCGTTCGACGCGGAGGGTCGCTGCGTCGCCAGGTCCGTCAGCCTCTGGGTGGCCGCCCGGTGACGACCGGCTGACCGGGCGACGACGCGACGAGGGTGGGGCCGGAGCCCCACCCTCGCGTCGAGTCGGCGTGGGAGTCGCCGCTCGCCCGGGCGAACCGGTCAGCCGAACGAGAGCGAGTTGTCGCCCGGTTCGATCAGCTGGCCGTCGACGGTGAAGTTGCCGCCGTCACCGTTCTGGAACACGTTCGGTGCGATCGGCGCCGAGTTGTCGTCGATCACCGTGCCGGTCACGGTCATCGTCGCATCGGCGAAGTTCCACAGGCCGCCGCCTTCGTTGGCC
>JAUHYJ010000392.1 GCA_030425785.1 Acidimicrobiia bacterium
GACGTGGACGCCGACGTGGTGGCCGCCGCCGCGACACGTCGAACTCACCCCCCGGTTCATCCCGCCACCGCAGCGAACGCGACGACGGTCCGGAACGTACGGGCAACCTGACGACCACCAACGTCCTGCCCCCGGTCGAACCGCCGACCGGCTTCGCCGACCTCGGCGTCCCGGCACGGATCGACGACGGGGTCGCCGCGGCCGGGTTCGCCCAACCGTTCGCGATCCAGACCGAGGCCGTGCCCGTCGCGATGGAGGGTCGCGACGTCTGTGGGCGCGCCAAGACCGGCTCGGGCAAGACGCTGGCGTTCGGCCTGCCGATGCTCGCCCGGATCACCGACCGAGCCGAGGCTCGCAAGCCGCTCGGTCTCGTGCTCGTCCCCACCCGCGAGCTCGCGGTCCAGGTGGCCGAGGTGCTCGAGCCGATCGCCGCCCATGCCGGCATGCGTGTGCTCGCCGTGTACGGCGGCGCATCGCGCCACACCCAGATCGACGCGTTGGCCGAGGGCGTCGAGCTCGTCGTCGCGACCCCGCTGCGCCTCATCGACCTCATCAAGTCGGGCGAGGTGGGGCTCGAGGAGGCCCAGATCGTATGCCTCGACGAGGCCGACCGCATGGCCGACGACGGCTTCACGCCCCAGGTCGAGTGGATCCTGCGGCACTGCACCGGGCGCAACCAGACGATGTTGTTCTCGGCGACGCTCGACGGCGACGTCGGACACCTGATCCGGCACTACCTCACCGACCCGGTCGAGGTCGCGATCGACGAGGCGACCGACACCGTCGGCACGATGCACCATCTCTTCCTCGCCGTGCACCACATGGACAAGGACAAGGTGATCGGCGCGATCGGCCAGGGCATCCCGAAGATCGTCGTGTTCTGCCAGACGAAGCGCTCGTGCGACAAGGTCGCCCGCAATCTGCAGGATCTCGGTGTCGAGGCGGCGGCCATCCACGGCGACCTGCCACAGAAGTCGCGTGAACGGGCTCTCCAGCGCTTCGCCGAAGGCAAGCTGTCGGTGCTGGTCGCGACCGACGTCGCAGCGCGGGGGATCGACATCGACGACATCGGTGCGGTCATCCACTACGAACCGCCGAAGGACGTCAAGGACTACCTCCACCGGTCGGGCCGTACGGCGCGCGCCGGTCGCGACGGCTGGGCGGTCACGCTGGTCGAGTACAACCAGCACACCCAGGTCCGGATCCTGCAGCGCGGCATGCGGTTGCCGAACCAGGCGCCGATCGAGGTCTTCTCGAACAACACGAACCTGCGCGACCTCGCTCAGTTCGGCGCCGACGCCACCACCTGACCAGCGGCCCCTCGTTCCGTGCGCGAACCTGTGCCGATGCGCGTCCCTGCGTGGTCGGTCGCCGCAACACTGGCCGGCGCGACACTGCTGGCCTCGGCCGGGTGTTCGGGCGGCGCGTCCGACGGCCCCGTCCGCACGACGGTGCCGCTCGCCGACGACACGATCCCCGGGACCGTCGCCGACCTGGAGGTCGAGCCGACGCCGTCGACGACCGAACCCATCCCGCCGACCGTCGTGACGGTGACCGTCGCCGTTCCCGAGGCCGGGATCGACACGACGGTGACCGCCGAGCTGTCGAACGACGGTGACCCGTTCGGCGACTTCGCATCGTGTTCGGGGGTCCGGCGCGAGGTCGGCGCCTACTCGGTCGCGATCTCACAGACCGGCGGCGAGATCCGATCCGTGTCGCTGCTGACGACGAGTCGCGTGACGGGGCCCGGCACGATCGACGCCGACGCCCGGCTCGAACTCGCCGACGGCACGGCGGTCGTCGCGGCCGGCACGATGACGCTCGATCCCGGGTTGCGGTCGGGGTCGTACCTGGCGTTCGACGCCGGTGGTCGCCGCGTCGAGGGAGCGTTCGAGTGCCTCGGCAGCGATGCCCCCACCCCCGTCGGTTCCGACGAGGGCCCGCCGCTCGAGGTCGTCGCGCTGCTGCGGCGTGGCGACACCGAACGCATCGTCAGTCTGGCGTCGTCCGATCCCGAGCTGGTGTCGTGTCCGAGCGACGGAAGCGATCAGCCGCTGGTCGTGCGCGCCGACGGCGGCCCGTCGCTCGGTGCTCTGACCACGTTCGAGCTGGCGGTCGACGGTGACGACGCGTCGCTCCGGCTGCGCGTCGGCGACGAGGTCGGCGAGTTCCGGCCGGTCGACGTGACGCTCGACGAGGCTCGCCGGGCCGGTACGTTCTCGGCCGTCGACGGCGATCTCACCGTCGACGGCGCCTTCAGCTGCGAATGATCCGATCTCCCGCGTCGAGGTCGGATCCCCGATGTCAGGTGAGCCAGGCGGGACGGTTGGCCTCGTAGGAGTCGATCGCTCCGGCGTGCGTCAGGGTGATCCCGATGTCGTCGAGTCCTTCGAGGAACCGGTGCTGGGTCGGGCCGTCCATCGGGAACGACTCGGCGATGCCCGCAGCGGGCACCTCGACGGTCAGGCGCTCCATGTCGACGGTGATCTCGGTCGTCGGATCGGCCTCGATCGCCGCCCAGATGGCCTCGACCGTCGCCACGGGCAGGACGACCGGGATCAGCCCGTTCTTGGTGCAGTTGTTCCTGAAGATGTCCGAGAAGCTCGGCGCGATGACGGCGTCGAAACCGCCCTGCTGGATCGCCCAGACGGCGTGCTCCCGCGACGAGCCGACGCCGAACGCCGGCCCGGCGACCAGGATCGATGCGCCCTGGTACTGCTCCTGGTTGAGCACGAAGTCGCGGTCGTCACGCCACGTCGAGAACAGCCCCTTCTCGAACCCGGTGCGCTCGACCCGCTTGAGCCAATCGGCCGGGATGATCTGGTCGGTGTCGACGTCGCTGCGCTTGAGCGGCACGCCGGTGCCCTGGACGATGCGGACGGCTTTCATGATGCTCCTCCGTCGAGATCCTGCGGGGTGGCGAACGTGCCCTTGACGGCCGTGGCCGCGGCGATGGCGGGCGACACCAGGTGGGTGCGACCACCGCGTCCCTGACGTCCCTCGAAGTTGCGATTGCTCGTGCTGGCCGAGCGCTCGCCCTGGGCGAGCTTGTCGGGGTTCATGGCGAGGCACATCGAGCAGCCCGGCTCGCGCCAGTCGGCACCGGCGGCGGTGAAGATCTCGTGCAGCCCCTCCGACTCGGCCTGCGCCTTCACCCGGTGCGAGCCCGGTACCACCATGACGCGGGGCACGGTGACCCGACGTCCCTCCATCACCGCGGCGGCGGCTCGCAGGTCTTCGATGCGGCTGTTGGTGCACGATCCGATGAAGACGGTGTCGACCGCGATGTCCTTGATCGCGGTGCCCGGCTCGAGGCCCATGTACTCGAGTGCTCGGGCGACCGTCTCGCGCGTCGTCGGGTCGGCGAAGTCGTCGGGGGAGGGGACCGACCCGTCGATCGAGCCGACCTGGCCGGGGTTGGTGCCCCAGGTGACCTGTGGCGTGATCGTCGAGGCGTCGATGACGACCTCCTTGTCCCACACGGCACCGTCATCGGTCTGCAGCGAACGCCAGTCGGCGACCGCCGCGTCCCACGCGTCGCCGGACGGCGCATGGTCGCGTCCCCGCAGGTACTCGAACGTGGTGTCGTCCGGGGCGATCATGCCCGCCTTGGCGCCGGCCTCGATCGACATGTTGCAGACGGTCATGCGGCCTTCCATCGACAGGTCGCGGATCGCCTGGCCGCGGTACTCGATGACGTGGCCGATGCCGCCGCCGGTGCCGATGTGGCCGATGATCGCGAGCACGATGTCCTTGGCGGTGACGCCCTCGCTCAACTCGCCGTCGACCGTGATCGACATCCACTTGGGCCGGGCCTGGGGGAGTGTCTGCGTGGCGAGCACGTGCTCGACCTCGCTCGTGCCGATGCCGAACGCGAGCGCCCCGAAGGCGCCGTGGGTCGCCGTGTGGCTGTCGCCGCACACGATGGTCATGCCGGGCATCGTGCGCCCCTGCTCGGGGCCGATGACGTGGACGATGCCCTGGTCGGGGTCGCCCATCGGGAAGTTCGTCACGCCGAACTCGGCGGTGTTGCGGCGCAGCGTGTCGACCTGCTTGGCCGAGATCTCGTCGGCGATCGGCTGGTCGATGTCGGCGGTCGGGACGTTGTGATCCTCGGTGGCGACGGTCAGGTCGGGGCGGCGGACGCTGCGGCCGGTGAGGCGCAAGCCGTCGAACGCCTGCGGGCTCGTGACCTCGTGGACGAGATGGAGGTCGATGTAGAGCAGGTCGGCTTCACCGTCGGCCTCGTGGACGACGTGCCGGTTCCAGATC
>JAUHYJ010000393.1 GCA_030425785.1 Acidimicrobiia bacterium
GCTCGCGTGCGATCTCGTGGAGGGCGCCGACGACGGCACCCGAGAGCGCGTTCACCTTGCCGTTGTTCAAGGTGACGACGGCGACGCCGTTGTCGTGACGTTCGAGCAGGACGACCGGATCACTCATGTGGCCATCATGGCCGACGGCCTGCACGGCGATCGCCCTCGGAGCAGCCTCACGAGCCGATGCACCGACCCAGACAGATCGCCTCGGGGCGGCCGATGTAGCGGCCGTACGCCGGCCGCTCGTCGTAGCCGGCGTGACGATAGAAGCCGATCGCGCCGACGTTTGCACGTCGTGTCTCGAGCCACACCTCACCACATCCGAGCGTTCGCGCCTCGGCCTCGAGCCGCCGAAGGATCGCACCACCGACGCCGGAGGTGCCGGGCCGGGCGTACATGCGCTTGACCTCGGCGACGCCGGCGTGACCGGGCAGTCGACGCACGGCGCCGCATCCGAGCAGGTCGTCACCGCGGCGTGCGATGACCACGACCGCATCGGCCTCGTCCTCCGGCACGAAACCCGACCGGCCGTCGCTGCCGTAGCGCTCGAGCAGCAGGGCCGACAGCTCGTCGACGAGCACGATCACGTCGGGCGAGGTCACCGGCACGACGTCGAGCACGAACGCGGGCCCGGCCACGACCGGATCAGGCGATGTCGCCGAGCATCTCGTCGGCAGCGGTCCAGGGGTCGGTCGTCTGCGCCACGACGGCCTCGGTCAGCTCGTCCCACCGGTCGCCGGTACAGATCTCGCGTGCCCGCTCGCGCAGCCGGTTGGTGACGATCTCGCGCAGCTCCTCCCCCGCCCGGAAGCTGCGCCTTTCGGCCAGGACTCCGCTCTGCTCGGCGTGCTCACGGTGTGCGAGCACGGCGTCCCACACCTCGGGGACACCATCGCCGGTCGAGGCGACCGTGGCGACGATCGGCGGCCGCCATGCGTCGTGGGGCAGGTCGGAGAGCTCGAGCATCTGCTCGAGGTCGCGGCGCGTCTCGTCGACCCCCTTGCGGTCGGCCTTGTTGATCACGAACACGTCGGCGATCTCCATGAGACCGGCCTTGTTCGCCTGGACGCTGTCGCCCCATCCGGGATTGACCACGACGACGGTGGTGTCGGCCTTGCCGGCCACCTCGACCTCGACCTGGCCGACACCGACCGTCTCGACCAGCACCCAGTGGCGACCGACCGCATCGAGCAGCCGGATCGCCTCGGGTGTCGCGAGCGCGAGCCCTCCGAGGTGCCCGCGGGTCGCCATCGACCGGATGAACACGCCCGGGTCGGTCGCGTGGTCCTGCATCCGGACGCGATCGCCCAGGATGGCCCCGCCGGTGAACGGCGACGACGGATCGATCGCGAGCACGGCGACCTCGAGGTCGAGCCCGCGGAGGTGACCGATGGTGGCGCTGGTGAGCGTGCTCTTCCCGGCGCCGGGGGCGCCGGTGAGGCCGACGGTGTACGCATCCCCGCTCAGTGGGTAGGCGAGCCGCCCGACCCGACGAGCGAGCTCGCCCCCGCGCTCGATGTACGACAGGAGCCGCGCGAGCGCACCGCGGTCACCGGCACGGGCGGCGTCGAACAGTTCGACGGGGTCGGTGGTGCGGGCCATGGCCGACCAGGATGTCAGACGCCGCTGTCGATCGCCGCTTCCGCCTCGGCGATGTTCACGACCTCGGTGACGCCGTCGACACGGTCGCGCATGATGCGCTCGATGCCGCCCTTGAGGGTCTGGGTCGAGACCGGGCAGGTGCCGCAGGCACCGACCAGCCGGACCGACACGATGCCGGTCTCCTCGTCGACGTCGACGAGCTCGATGTCGCCGTTGTCGGCCTGGAGGGCCGGGCGGATGACTTCGATGCAGGCTTCGACTTGTGCACGCATGGCACGGACCATTCAATCAGCGGTTGCCCTACGATGCGGTCATGACGTTCGTCGCAGCGCTCCTCGCCCACCAAGGCGGCTGGGACGAGGTCCTGCTGGTGGGCGGGCCGATCGTGGTGATCATCGGCGCGCTGGCGGTCGCCAAGCGCCGCGTCGACCGGAGCTTCGCCGCCGAGGACGGTGACGAGGTGTCAACCGGCACCGGCCCGGGAGATGCCCGCGCCGACTGACTGCAGCCGACCGACGAGGTCGTCGTAGCCGCGATCGATGTGGTGCACGCCCGTGATGGTCGTCTCGCCCTCGGCCGCGAGGCCGGCGACGACCATCGCGGCGCCGGCACGGATGTCGTGCGACACCACGTGCGCCCCGGTGAGTCGCTCGACCCCGCGAATGACGGCGTGATGGCCGTTCGTGCGGATGTCGGCGCCCAGACGCTGCAGCTCCTCGACGTACTTGAACCGGCCGGGGTAGATGTTCTCGGTGACGATCGCCACCCCGTCGGCCACCGACAGCATGGTGATGATCAGCGGCTTGTAGTCGGTCGCGATGCCCGGATACGGCAGCGTGGCGATGTCGGTGGCTCGCAACCGCCCCTCCGACGTCACCCGGATGCCGTTCGGCAGCTGCCCGAGCCCGAGCCCCATGTCGCGGAACCGGCTCAGCACCATCTGCATGTGGTCGACCTTGGCGTTGAGCAGGTCGATCTCACCGCCGGACACGGCACAGGCCGCGATGTAGGTGGCGGCCTGGATCCGGTCGGGGACGGTTTCGTGATTGGTGGCGTGCAGCGCGCCACGGTCGACGCCGGTGATCTGCAGCCGCGACGTGCCGATCCCGTCGATCGTGGCGCCCATCGACACCATCAGTTCGCACAGGTCGATGAGCTCGGGCTCGCGCGCCGCGTTGTCGATCGTGGTGACGCCGTCCGCGAGCACGGCTGCGGTCAGGACGTTCTCGGTCGCCCCGACGCTCGGGAAATCGAACATGATCTCGGCGCCGTGCAGCCGCCCCCCACCGGCGACGCGAGCTGCCACGTAGTCGGCCGTCAGCTCGAACTCGGCCCCCATCGCCTCGAGCCCGGCGACGTGCATGTCGATCGGCCGCGACCCGAAGTCGTCACCGCCGGGCATCGAGATCCGGACCTCGCCGCACCGTGTGAGCAGTGGGCCGAGCAGGTTGATCGATGCGCGCATCTGCGCCACCAGCTCGTACGGGGCGACGGGCGTCAGATCGCCCCGGTTGACGATCGTGACCAGGTTCTGCGGATGCAGCGTGACCTCGAGCCCGATGGCTCGGAGGAGATCGGCCATGATCCCGACGTCGGCGATGTTCGGCACGTTGGTCAGCTCGTAGACGCCGTCGGCCAGGACGGTCGCCGCCATCAGCTTGAGCACCGAGTTCTTGGCGCCGGGGACGACGACCTCGCCGCTGAGCGGACCGGCCCGGTGGACCCGGATGCGGCACTCGCGCAACTCGTCGTCGGCGTCGGCAGGAAGCACGCGACCAGCGTAACGGCGCGGTCGCGGCGGCGGCCGGAACCCCGACGGCGTCCCTAGGCTGCCCCGGATGGCCGGACGGGTACGAGAGCTGACGCGCACGTGGCCCGACGACGCCGGCCATCACCACGTGCTCGAGCCGCGTGCCGATCTCGTCGCCGAGCGGGTCGTCGACGAACCGCACGGGCGCCGCTTCGTGCTGGCGACGGGCCCGTTCACCGACTACGAGCGTCGGATCGAGCGACGTGACGGCGAACTGGTGGAGACGACCCGGTACCAGGTGACGATCCCCTGGTTCGGTTGGGTGTTCGCCCTCCCGATCCGGTGGTTCCTGAGTCGCCGCCGGGCGTTGCACCCCACGGCGCCTCCCTGGTGGGCGCCACCCGACCGCATCAACGACCGGCACGCGCTGGTGCTCGGCCTGCTGGCCGGAGCGTCGATGTCGTCGGCGTTCACGAACACGTTGTTCACCCAGACCGCGCAGTTCGCCGCGGACGACTTCGGCGTCGGTGACACGGGCTTCGGCATCGCCGGCGCGGTCGTGCGTGCCGGCATCATCATCAGCCTGCCGTTGGCGATCCTGGCCGACCGCGTGGGGCGCCAGCGGGTCATGCGCATCGTGGCCTGGGCGGCGCCGATCATCTGCGCACTCGGGGCGCTCGCCCCCAACTTCCCCGTCCTCGTCGCGACCCAGGCGATCGGCCGCCCCCTCGGGCTGACGCTCGACTTCCTGATCGCCGTCGCCGTCGCCGAGGAGATGCCGCGGAACTCGCGCGCCTACGCCGTCAGCCTCATGGCGATGGCGGCCGGGCTCGGCGCCGGCATCGCGGTGTGGGCACTCCCCCTCGCCGACCTGGGGCCGAGCGCCTGGCGGCTCGTCTACCTCGTCACG
>JAUHYJ010000394.1 GCA_030425785.1 Acidimicrobiia bacterium
CCGGGCCGTGGGGGAGGGGGCGTGGCTGGCCGTCGTCGGCCTGCCGACCTTCGGGGTCGAGGCGGCGATCGAGTACGGCGTCGCACCCGAGCGGATCGTCCTCGTCGACGCCGACGGTGTCGACGACTGGGCCGATCGAGTGGCGGCCGCCGCCGACGGCTTCGATCTCGTGCTCACCGCGGCGCCGCGTGGTGCCGAGCGCCGGATGCGCAAGGTCCGTCAGCGCCTCCAGGCGCGCGGCGTGGTCATGGTCGTCGTCCCGGCCGGCGGTCGCGGTG
The DNA here is from genome assembly GCA_030425785.1 of Acidimicrobiia bacterium. Taxonomy (GTDB): domain Bacteria; phylum Actinomycetota; class Acidimicrobiia; order Acidimicrobiales; family Ilumatobacteraceae; genus Ilumatobacter. The sequence continues at coordinate 279 of JAUHYJ010000394.1, forward strand.
AACCCGGTCGCGATGGGCTGGGTGTGGGCTGTGACATCGAGATGTCGGTCACCGATGCAGCCTGGCACGGCATCGGGCAGGGGCACGGCCGGCTGCTGGCGCGGCGGGTCACGATCGAGTCGTCGGGCCGTCGTGTGCCGCGCCCGCGTCGGGCCGAATGCTGGTTGCCGAGCGTCGACGGTCGCATCGACGTCGTCTCATCCGGAGGGTCGTCCGTCGACCCGGCCGGCGAGGTCGACGATGGCACCCCGACCGGGCACGACGCCTCGACGATCGGGCGGGCGAGCTGAGTGACCGATGGCGCCGCAGGTCTCGCCCCGGTCCTCGTCCCGGTCCTCGTCCCGGTCCACGCCCGTCCGGATCGTCACGATCTGGTGCCCCGAGTGGCCGGTCGTCGCCGCCGGGCTCACCCCTGACCGTCCCGCCGCGGTCGTCCACGCCAACCGCGTGGTGGCCGTCACCGACGCGGCGGCCCGCGCCGGTGTCCGCCCCGCCGACCGGCGTCGGGCCGCGCAGGGGGCCTGTCCCGAGCTCGAGATCGTCGCCCACGACCCCGATCGCGACGCCCGTGAGTTCGAACCGGTCGTGCGGGCCATCGCCGAACTGGCGCCACGGGTCGAGATCGTCGAGCCGGGCACCGTGGCCGTGGTCGCGCGGGGCCCGTCGCGGTACTTCGGCGGCGACGAATCGCTGGCGCAACGGTTGGTCGCGGTGGTCGGCGAGCTGGCGCCGGTCACCGTCGGTATCGCCGACGGACGCTCGGCGGCGGCGATGGCGGCGCGTCTCGCCCGACGCCGCCCCGACCGCACCCTGGTCGTCGAACCGGGTGGGTCCCCCGGGTTCGTGGCCGATCTGCCGACGGGCGTACTCGCGCAGCTGGGTGAGGTGTCGGCCGACCTGGTCGACCTGTTCGTACGGTTGGGGCTGACCACCCTCGGTGCCCTCGCCGGGCTCGACGAGCGCGACGTGCTCGGTCGGTTCGGACGCGACGGCGTCCTCGCCCACCGGATCGCGATCGGCGCCGACGATCGCTGGTCGGCCGCCACCGATCCGCCGCCCGAGTGGTGGGCCGAGCACGCCTTCGACGAGCCGGTGCAGCAGCTCGACACCGTGGTGTTCGTCGCCAAACGTCTCGCCGACGAGTTGGTCGCTGCCCTCGCCGCCGAGGGTCGCGTGTGCACCCGGCTCGTCGTCGTGGTCGAGACCGAGCACGGCGAGCGCAACGAACGTGCGTGGTTCCGCTTGCGGGGCCTGTCGTCGGTGGCGATGGTCGAACGGGTGCGTTGGCAGCTCGAGGGCTGGGCGTCGCAGCCCGGGGCGCTGACCGGCGGGGTGGCGCTCGTCCGGCTGGTGCCCGACGAGGTCCGCGGCGACGACGGCGTGCAGTCGCGCCTCTGGGGCGAGCGGTCACGTGCCGATCACGACGCAGCCCGTTCGATCACCCGCCTGACCGGCCTCGCCGGAGGTGACGCGGTGAAGGTGCCGGTCTGGGTCGGCGGGCGCTTGCCCGCCGAACGGTTCCGGTGGGTCGCTGCGGCGTCGGTCGACGCCGACGACATCGGCGGACGATGCCGGCCGGACGAGGCGCCGTGGCCGGGTGCACTCGTCGCCCCGTCGCCGTCGGTCGTGTTCGATCATGTCGACGGTGGCCGTCACGTCCAGGATGGCGATCACCTCGATCCTCGCCATGGCGAGGATCGAGTCGTCGCCGAGGTGCTCGGGCCCGACGGCCGGGCGGTGGGGGTGTCGGGTCGTGGCGAGTTGACGGGGCCGCCGGTCACCCTGGCCGTCGCCGGACGCCGGCGCTCGATCGTCGCCTGGGCCGGGCCGTGGCCGGTCGAACAGCGTTGGTGGGCGCCGGAGCGGTCACGACGGCTGGCGCGTCTGCAACTCGTCACCGACGATGGCGTCGGTCATCTGGTCGCGCTCGAGCAGCAGCGGTGGGCGCTGTTGGCGACCTACGAGTGACGGATGCGAGTGGTGGTCGCGGTGTCAGCGGACGTCGGCGTCGGCGAGCTCGTCGTTCGCCAGGTCGGCCGGTTCGTCGTCACCGGCGGGCAGGTGCCCCTGGGCCGCGGCGGCCGCCTCGGCGGCATCGAGGATCTCGTTGCTGATCCGGAACCCGACCCCGCGCACGGTGTGCACGACCCGGAGCGAGTCGTCGGCGTGGTCGAGCTTGCGGCGCAGGTTCGACAGGTGCACGTCGACGACGTGGGTGTCGCCGACCCAGTTCGGCCCCCAGACCGACTCGAGCAGGTCCGACCGCGACGCCACCTCGGTGGGGCGGCGGCACAGGTGCTCGAGCAGCGAGAACTCGATGCGGGTCGCCTGGACCTCTTCGCCGGCGAGACGGATCTCGTGCCGGCCGGTGTCGACCACGAGCGGGCCGAGCGTGATGATGCTCTGCTGGGCCGGGTCCCAGTCGGTCTTGCGGACCTCGCGGGGGCGGCGCATCAGCGCGTGGCAGCGAGCAGCGATCTCGTCGGGCGTGACGGGCACGGACACGGCATCGTCGGCGCCGCCGCGCAGCAGTTCGACGCGGGCACGGTCTCGGCCGGCGGCATCGATGCAGAGCAGGTACCCGTCGATGTCGTCGCGGAGCTGCAGGTAGAGCGGGCGATCGTTGGCGCCGTGCATGTCGGTGTCGACCACGACCACATCGGGCGAGAACGATTCGGCGAGCACAGCGACGGCGTCGGCATCGCTCGGCGCGCTGACGGCGAAACCGGCGGAGCGCAGGCCCGCTTCGTTCGTCCGACGCATGCGCAGGTCGTCGATGGCGAGCAGCACTCGGGGGGCAAACTGGGAGTTCGGTTCCATGGTCAGTCGGTGTCGCCGATGGGTCGATCGGCTGCCAGAGATATCGGCGCCTCGCGAACCGAACTCAAGCCCTTTTGTTCGATTTCGTTCTGGATACGGTGGCGATCATGACGTCATCGCTCGTCGGTCCGGTCCGGGCCGCGGTCGCCGCCCGGGTGCCGATCGATGCCGACGAGGCGCGCTCGATCGAGCGGACGCTCGCCGAACTCGACCGCCTCGCGGACCCGTTCTCCGAGGACGCCGATCCGGTGCACGTCACCGGCTCGGCGATCGTCGTCGGGCCGCGCGGCGTCGTCCTGCTGAAGCACAAGCGGCTCGGGCTGTGGCTGCAGCCCGGTGGCCACGTCGACGCCGGCGAGACGCCCTGGGACGCCGCTCTGCGCGAGGCGCACGAGGAGACCGGCCTCGCCGTCGAGTTCCGGGCCGACCGGCTCGGGGCCGACGGTGTGCCGGAACTGGTGCACGTCGACGTCCACCCGGGCGGTCGCGGGCACACACACCTCGATCTGCGCTACCTCGTGGACGGTGGGGACGCCGACCCGAACCCGCCCGAGGGCGAGAGTCAGGAGATCGGGTGGTTCGCGTGGTCCGATGCCGTCGAGCGGGCGTCCGACGAGCGTCTCGCGGCCCTGCTCCGAACGCTCGCCCCGCCCGACGGCCCCCACGCGACCGGGTGATCGTCGACGACGTCCGGCGGCCGCCGCGACCGGGTGGTGATTGGCACCTGGCGCGGCCGTCGGGTAGACCGGCGTCGTGGTGGCACGTTGGGCTTCGCAGCGGCCATGGCTCATCGGTCTCGGCGTGCTCGCGGTCGTGACGATCGGCGCCGCCATCGCGGTCGACGCCGTGCGATCGGATCAGGTGCGCGGCTGGATCGAGGTCGATGCCCGCCTCGATCCGGCGTCGGCACGGATCGACGAGGTCAGCGTGCGGCGCAACGGCACACCGAGCACCAGCTACGTGCCGAAGGTCGACTACGAGTACACCGTCGGGGGCGTCGACTTCGTGAACGACGACGTGTTCGCGCCGGAACGACGGTTCCGTGTACAGCCGAGCGACCTCGTACTCGTCCTTGTAGGCGAGCAACTGGAAGTAGCGCCGCGCCACCGTCTCGGCCAGGCCGGCGAGGCCGCGAGCGCGTTCGCGCTCGACGCGCCGCACCT
>JAUHYJ010000395.1 GCA_030425785.1 Acidimicrobiia bacterium
GACCGACGAAGGCCAGCTGCGGGCCCAGAACGAGGACCACGTCCACGCCGGCGACGGGCTGTTCGTCGTCGCCGACGGCATGGGCGGGCACCTGGCCGGCGAGATCGCGAGCGAGATGGCGGTGACGCGCCTGCGCGACGACCTCCCACCCGGCGGCGACCACACCCTCGACGAGCTCGTCTCGGCGATCGCCGAGGCCAACAGCGAGATCTTCCAGGGCTCGGTCGACAACCCCGACCAGGCCGGCATGGGCACCACCGTCACCGCGATCGCCGTCGTCGCCGACGCCCTCGACGGCGAGGTGCTCGGCGTCGCCAACGTCGGCGACTCGCGCGCCTACGTCCTGCGCCACGGCCGCCTCCGCCAGATCACGATCGACCACAGCTTCGTGCAGGAGCTCGTCGCCGAGGGGGCGATCTCGCGCGACGAGGCGCGCTCGCACCCACGACGCAACATCGTCACCCGAGCACTCGGCATCGAGCCGCACGTGCGGATCGACTCGTGGTCGATGCCGATCATCCGTGGCGACCGCTTCGTGCTGTGCTCCGACGGCCTCGTCGACGAGATCACCGATCAGGAGATCACCGACATCCTGCAGGAGCACCCCGACGACCCCGACGCCGCGGCGAGGGCCCTCGTCGACGCCGCCAACGCGGCCGGGGGCCGCGACAACGTCACCGTGATCGTCGTCGACGTGCTCGAGGGCGACGAGCCGCCCGATCCGACCGAGGAGTTCGACGTCCTGCCGCTGTGGGCGGACGACACGGGTGAGACGACCGGCGAGTTCCAGATCGTCGCCGACCCGCCGCTCGACGAGACCGAACGCGACCACGACGAGGCGGGCGACCCGATGTGGGGCCCGCCGACGGTCGTGCCCGGCGCGGCCGACGACGACACGGCGGTCTCGCCGACCCTGCCCGAGACACGCCCGGACGCGCCCGCGACCGCCGCCATCGAGCGTCCCGACGTGCCACCGGTACCGCCACCGGCACGTCGCCAGCGCGGCGCCCGATTCGTGAGGTTCGTGCTCGGGCTCGGGTTCGCGGCCGTGCTGATCCTCGGGTTCGCGATCCTCGCCGCCTGGGCCCGGTCGGGCTACTTCGTCGCCTTCGACGACGACGGCCGCGTCGCCATCTACCAGGGCCGCGAAGACGGCTTCTTGTGGTTCGATCCGACGATCGAGGCGTACGGGCAGTACGACCGGGACGAGCTCACGCCCGACTCGGTCGACCTCGTGAACGACCGCGTCCACTTCGAGTCGCAGGCGAGCGCGGCGCGGTGGGTCGCCGAACGGCTCGAGCCACTCGACGCGGTCGACGACGACGACCTCGACGGGAACGGGTCGGGCGACGTGCCCGATCTGTCCGACCCGCCGAGCACCCCACCCGGTACGAGCGAGCCGGATACCAGCGAGCCGAGCGGCTGACCGTCATGAACGCTCGCACGGTCGCCCAACACCGCCGGTCGACCGAGCTGACCCTGATCGTCATGGCGGCCGCCGTCGTCGGTGTCGCCTACACGCTGGCGTCGCTCGGCGCCAACTCGATCATCCCGGCTCGGATCGGACCGTTCCTCGCACTCGTCCTCGTCCTGATCGGCGTCGCGCACATCGCCGTCCGCAAGCTCGCACGCGGCGCCGACCCGACCCTGCTCCCCGTGGCCGTCCTGCTGCACGGTCTCGGCTACGTGATGATCACCCGGCTCGACGACGACCTCGCGAGCTTCCAGTCGCTGTGGTCGCTCGTGGCGATCGCGGCGTTCGTCGCGACCCTGCTCTTCGTCCAGCGGGCCGGCGATCTCGCCCGCTACCGCTGGACGCTCTTCTTCGTCGGCGCCGTCCTGCTCCTGTTGCCGATGCTGCCCGGCATCGGACGCAACGTGAACGGCGCCCGCATCTGGGTCCGCATCGGCCCGCTCAACTTCCAGCCCGGCGAGTTCGCGAAGCTCTCGCTCGCCATCTTCTTCGCCGCCTACCTGGCCGAGCGCCGGGAGTTGATCGCCGCATCGACGTGGAAGATCGGGCCGATCCGCCTGCCCGAGCCGGTCTACATCCTGCCGATCCTCGTCGCCTGGGGCTTCTCGGTGATGGTGATGGTCGGCCAGCGCGACCTCGGGTCGTCACTGCTGTTCTTCACCCTGTTCGTCGTGATGATGTGGGTCGCGACCGAACGGTTCAGCTACCTCGTCATCGGCTTCGTGCTGTTCGCCGGCGCGGCGTTCGCATCGTGGCGGATGTTCGGCCACGTCCAGACCCGGGTCGACATCTGGCTCGACCCGTGGGAGGACGAGTACGGCAAGGGCTTCCAGATCGTGCAGGCGCTCTACGGCTTCGGCGACGGCGGCCTCACCGGCACCGGGCTCGGCCGCGGGTCGCCCGACAAGGTGCCCGCGGCACAGAACGACTTCATCTTCGCGGCGATCGGCGAAGAGCTCGGCCTCTTCGGCGCCACCGCGGTCCTGATCGCCTACCTGCTGCTGATCGGTGCCGGGCTGCGCGTCGCGCTGCGCACCGACCGCACGTTCGAGAAGCTCCTCGCCACCGGCCTCACCACCATCGTCGGCATGCAGGCGTTCATCATCATGGCGGGTGTCATCAAGGTGGTGCCCCTGACCGGCATCACGCTGCCGTTCGTGTCGTACGGCGGGTCGTCGCTGCTCGCCAACTACATCCTGCTCGCCCTCCTCATCAGGCTGAGCGACAGCGGCGCGATCCGGCTCGGCGAACGCCGCGACGACCCGACGCCACGCGAACGGTGGGCCGCGTGGCGACTCCGCCGGACACAGGGCCGCGCACAGCACGGGGCGGTCGCGTGAACCGCCAGATCCGCCGTCTCGCCGTCGTCCTGATCGCGCTGTACGTCGTGCTGTTCGCCGCGCTCAACTACTGGCAGATCGACCGCACCGAGGAGCTGGCCTCCGAACCGGGCAACACGCGCGCCATCATCAAGCAGTTCGACACACCGCGGGGCCAGATCGTGACCGCCGACGGGGTGGTCGCCGCCCGGTCGATCCCGATCGACGACCCCGACGCCGACGTGCAGTTTCAACGGGTGTACCCGACCGGCGACCTGTTCGCCCACATCGTCGGCTACCACACGTTCGGGCTCGGCTCGTCCCAGCTCGAGCTCACCGAGTCCGACGTGCTGACCGGCGACACCCTGACCCAGCAGGTGCGGGCGCTCGACGACATCTTCGACCTCGACGCCGACAACTCGGGCGAGCTGCGCCTGACCCTCGTCGAGCAGATGCAGCGGGCCGCCAAGTTCCTGCTCGGACCGCGCGAGGGCACCATCGTCATGATCGAGGTCGAGACCGGCGCCGTCGTCGCGATGTGGAGCTACCCGTCGTTCGACCCCAACCTCGTCGCCGACCCCGACTACGACGCCGCGTTCGACTACCTGTCCGAGCTGCAGGACGACGACCGCGACCCACTCCTCGCCAACGCGTACCAGCAGCGCTACATGCCGGGCTCGACGTTCAAGGTGCTCACCACGGGCGCGGGGCTCGACTCGGGCACGATCGACCTCGACTCGTTCTGGGAGCCGATGCGCGAGTGGTTGCCGCCCCAGACCGACGACCCGATCGAGAACTATGCCGGCAGCCTGTGCGGCGGTGACCTCACCGAGGTGTTCCGCCGCTCGTGCAACATCCCCTTCGCCCAGACCGCGATCGACATGGGTCCCGACCAGTTCCAGGAGTACATCGCACGCTGGGGTGTCGGCGAGCCGGTCCCCATCGATCTCCCCCGCCCCGCGGCGAGCACGATCGGCTCGTTCGACGACATCGACGAGAACCTCCCACTGCTCGCCATCCGCGGGTTCGGGCAGAACGACGACCAGATGGTGCCGCTCCACATGGCGATGGTCGCCGCCACCGTCGCGAACGACGGCGTGATGATGGAACCGTTCGTCGTCGACGCCGCGCTCGACCACGACGGCAACGTCCTGCGCCGCACCCAACCCGACGTGTGGAAGCGGCCGATCAGCCGCCAGACCGCCGAGATCCTCCAAGACCTCATGGTCGAGGTCGCCGAGTCGGGCACGGCGTCGTGCTGCATCGCCCTCGAGAACGGCATCTCGGTCGCGGCGAAGACGGGCACGGCCCAGTTGAACGGACCGGGCGAGCCCGAACGGTCGCACGCGTGGATGGTCGCCTACGCCCCCGTCGAGCAGCCGAAGTACGCGGTCGCCGTCATGTTGAAGGGCACCAACGCCGAGATCTCG
>JAUHYJ010000396.1 GCA_030425785.1 Acidimicrobiia bacterium
GCTCTCGCCGTCGCGGTTGTCCTCGCCGTTGGCGTCGTTGTGCTTGTCGTTGTACGAGACGAGATCGCGCAACGTGAAGCCGTCGTGGGCGGTGATGAAGTTGATGCTCGCGTTGGGTCGGCGCCCGTTCGACTCGTACAGGTCGCTGCTGCCGGTGAATCGGTAGGCGAACTCGCCGAGCGACTGCTCGTCACCGCGCCAGAAGCCGCGGACGTTGTCGCGGTACTTGCCGTTCCACTCCGACCAGAGCGTCGGGAAGTTGCCGACCTGGTAGCCGCCGTCGCCGACGTCCCACGGCTCGGCGATCAGCTTGACCTGTGAGATCACGGGGTCCTGCTGGATGATGTCGAAGAACGCCGACAGGCGATCGACATCGTGGAGCTCGCGAGCGAGCGCTGCCGCGAGGTCGAAGCGGAACCCGTCGACGTGCATCTCGAGCACCCAGTAGCGCAAGCTGTCCATGATGAGCCTCAGCACGTGCGGGCTGCGCACGTTGAGGCTGTTGCCCGTGCCGGTGTAGTCGACGTAGTACTGCGGCTCGTTCGGGTCGAGGCGGTAGTACGTGGCGTTGTCGACACCGCGCATCGCGAGGTTCGGCCCCAGGTGGTTGCCTTCGCCGGTGTGGTTGTAGACCACGTCGAGGATGACCTCGATGCCGGCCTGGTGCAGGGTCGACACCATGTGCTTGAACTCCTGCACCTGCTGCCCCTGGCTCCCCCACGCTGCGTAGGCCTGGTGCGGTGCGAGGTAGTTGATCGACTGGTAGCCCCAGTAGTTCCGGAGCCCTTGGTCGACCAGGAAGTGATCGTGCACGAACTCGTGGATCGGCATGAGCTCGATCGCGGTCACGCCGAGATGCTTGAGGTACTCGATCACCGGCTCGGTGGCGAGGCCGGCGTAGGTGCCGCGCAACTCGGGCGCGACGTCCGGGTGGCGCATGGTCAGGCCGCGCACATGAGCTTCGTAGATGACGGTGTCGGGCAGCGCGACGTGCGGCGACTTGTCGTCGCGCCAGTCGAAGTACGGGTTGATCACGACCGACCGCGGCATGTTCGGTGCCGAGTCGGTGGTGCTGCGCTCGTCGGGGTCGCCGAACTCGTAGGCGTAGACCTCGGGCCCCCACTCGATCTCGCCGTCCACGGCCTTGCCGTACGGGTCGAGGAGCAGCTTGTCGGCGTTGAACCGGAGGCCCTTCTCGGGCGCCCACGGACCATGGACCCGGTACCCATAGCTCTGGCCCGGCTCGAGGCCCGGCAGGTAGACGTGGTGGTTGAACGCCTGCACGTCGGTCATCTCGACACGGGTCTCGCCACCGTCGGCATCGAACAGGCACAGCTCGATCGCCTCGGCACCCTCGCTGTACAGCGAGAAGTTGGTGCCGCGTCCGTCGTAGGTCGCACCCTGGGGGAACGGGCGTCCCGGCCACGTGGTACTCACCACCGGACCGCCCCTCATGTGGCGCACCCGTCGAGCGAGGGGCACGCAACGACAGTCGCGACGGACGACGTGGAACCCGGCCACGAGAGCATTGGCGTACGGTACCAACGTCGGCGGCCGGCAACACCGGAGCCGGCCGGCTCGACCCCGTCGCCAGGTCGACGCTCGAGCCGGCGCTCAAGTCGACGGGTGTCGCGTCCGATATTGCAGCCGTGCTGCGACCCGCGACTCCCGAAGCGCTCGATCGGCTTGCCCACGCGGCCCGCACGACCGACCGCGAGCTCGACACGGCACTGATCTGCCTCGGCATCCTGCCGCCGCTCGATCTGGGGCCGATCCGCGATGCGCTCGCGGTCCCCGGTGCGACGTTGCGCGGCTCGGCGAACGGTGATGGTCATCGGGTCGTCGAGGTCACGGTCGCCGACCGTGCGATCGCTTCGATCCATCACGACGGCCGCGTCGTGTCCCACGAGCGCCGGCCACACGTCGCCGCCTGATCGACCATCCACCTCACGAGGCGCCGATCGTCTCGGCGTAACGGCGCCGCCGGTCGGTGGCCGGATCGGGTTCGACCGTCGTGCCCGTGCCGAGCTGCCAGCGGCGCGCGACGTCGTCGACGGCGATCGACCCGGCGATCGCCGCTGCCTGGGCGGCTGCGCCCGTCGCCACGGTCTCGTCGGCGTCGGGAACGGTCACGACCGTGCCCAGGAGGTCGGCGCAGCGCTGACGGTACGCCGTCGACCGCGCACCACCACCGACGAGGAACACTCGGCCGTCGACGGTGGCGCCGACCCGACGGAGCGCATCGACGCCGTCGAGCAGACCGCACAGCACCCCGTCGTGAGCGGCGAGCGCCAGCTGCTCGCGGGTGGTGTCGTTCCGGAGCCCGACGAAGGTGCCGGTCGCGTCGGGCAGGTTCGGGGTGCGCTCGCCGTCGAAGTACGGCACGAGCATCACCGCACCGGGTTCGCTGCGGGCGGCGAGGGCCAGGTCGGCCAGGCCGGCAGGGTCGGTGCCGAACCAACGGGCGACCGTGTCGGTGACCTTGGTGGCGTTCAGCGTGCACACCAGGGGCAGGAACGACCCGGTGGCGCTGGCGAAGCCGGCCACGGCACCGTCGGCGTCGTGCGTCGCGGTGTTCGACACGGCGAACACCGTGCCCGACGTACCGAGCGAGATCGCGACGTCGCCGGCTCCCAACCCGAGCCCCATCGCGGCGCCCATGTTGTCGCCGCTGCCGGGTGCCACGACGACACCTGCCGGGAGCCCGAGCGCGGCGGCGGCCGCTGCGGTGAGCTGCCCGGCCGGCTCGGTCGGTCCGAGCACGCGCGGCACGTCCCCGTCCCAGTCGCCGACGGCCGCGGCAAGCAGGTCGGCGCGCACCGTGTTCGACGTCGGGTCGAACCAGCCCGAGCCGGAGGCGTCGCCGCGATCGGTGACGTGCTCGCCGGTCAGGCGCCACGTGAGGTAGTCGTGCGGCAGCATGACCCGCGTCGCACGAGCGAGCGCGTCGGGTTCGTGCTCGGCGATCCAGGCGAGCTTCGTGATGGTGAACGACGCGACCGGGACGCTGCCGATGTCGGCCGCCCACCGCTCGGCGCCGAAGCGCTCGACGAGGGCGTCGGCCTGGGGGGCCGATGTCGTGTCGTTCCACAGCTTGGCCGGCCGGACCGGCACGTCGGCGTCGTCGAGCAACACGCACCCGTGCTGCTGCCCGGCGACGGAGATCGCGACACAGCGGTCGCGTGCGTCGTCGCCGAGGGCCGCCATCGCACCGACGAGCGCCGCCCACCACGCCTCGGGGTCCTGCTCGGACACGGGCGGGCTCGTGGCCGGATGGCGCGCGGTGCCCGTCGCGACGACCGTGCCGGAGTCGAGCTCGCGCGCCTCGACCTTGACCGACTGCGTCGACGAGTCGACGCCGATCACGACGGCTCGACCGTTGCCGGGCTCGGCCATGAGTACCCCCTGCTCCTGCGATATGAAATCGATTACGACACGCGACCATACTCGGTGGCGTGCCGGTCGATCTCGTCCCGCCCCTGCCGCTCCGCGATCACCACGAGCGGGCGCTCGCGCGGGTCCGTGAGCGAGTCGCGGCCGACCCGTCGGCGATCGGCCTGCTGCTCGCCGGATCGATCGCGCACGGCTTCGCGTCCGAGTACGCCGACGTCGACGTGCTCGTCATCGTCACCCACGACGAGTACACACGGCGCGCCGCCGCCGGTCGGCTCGCGGCGGCGAGCGCCGACGACACCGACTACCCGGGCGGGTACGTCGACGCCAAGTACCTCGACCTCGAGCTGCTCGGCGACATCGCGGCGCGCGGCTCCGAGCCGGCCCGGTTCGCGTTCCAGGACGCTCGCATCGTGCTCGACGACACCGGCGAGCTGCCGACCCGGCTCGCCGCGATCGTGCGCTACCCGAGCGAGGGCGTCGACGACCGCACCGAACGATTCTGCGCCCAACTGCTCGCCTGGCGCTGGTACCACACCCAAGCCCTCGACAAGCAGAGCCGCTATCTCGAGCTGCTGTCGTTGCAGAAGCTCGTCCTGTTCACGTGTCGCGTCGTCCTGGCCGAGAACCGGATGCTCTACCCGTTCCACAAGTGGATGCTCCGGGTGACCGAGTCGGCCGCGCGCCGGCCGGATGAGTTGATGGCCTCGATCGACGAGCTGCTCGCCGGCCCCGAACACGAGGTCGTCGACCGCCACGTCCGCACGGTCATCCGGTTCGCTGGCCACGACCCGGACGAGCTCGATCGACGCTGGGGGA
>JAUHYJ010000397.1 GCA_030425785.1 Acidimicrobiia bacterium
TCGTCCGCGTACACGAGCACCTGCACGCTCTCGTGGGCGACCGCTCCGTCATGGTTGACGGCTGTCACCGAGAGGGTGTGGATGCCGGCGAGGCCCTCGAGCGAGATCTCCTCGCCCGGTGCCACGGGTTCTCCGTCGAACGCGATGTCGAGGGTGCGCACGCCCGACTCCGGGTCCTCGGCGGTGACGTCGACCACCAGGGCCTGCGTCTCCGGCAGGAGCGCACCGTCCTCGGGCAGGCCCGAGATGACCGGCGGCGTCGCGTCGGCGGCATCCGGGGCCCCCGTCACGGCGATGGACGGCGACGGGGCGTCGTCCATGCCCTCGCCGATGAAGAACGACGGCCACGGCGGCTGGTTGTAGCCCGTGTTCTGCCACGCGACCGCGGTGCGGTACATGGTGTCGTGCATCAGCGTGGGGATCCGCAGCTCGGTGACGTCGGTCGTCGAGTAGATGCGCAGCTCGCTCGAGTCGGCCGAGCGCCAGGCGATCTCCTCGCGCCAGTCGCCGAACAGGTCGGCCTGCACGTTCGGGGTTCCCTTGGTGCCGTTGTTCGACCGGGCGCCGTCGTCCGAGAGGATGACCTCTTCGGCCTGGGTCTCCCAGTTCCACTTCGACACCGTCGGCGTGCCGTAGTACGGCTCGTCGTAGAACTGGTGATCGACGATCTCGCGCAGCGGGTCGCCGTCGAACCAGGCCATGAAGTTGGCGGCCGGGATGACGTCGCCGATGCGCTCGCCGTCGGCGGCCATCAGGTACCCCTCGCGACTGTTCCACGAGGCGTCGCCGCCCACGGCCCAGCTCTCGGCGCCCTCGTAGCGCGGGTCGATGTCGCCGGAGGCGGCACGGCCCGTGTCGACGTTCGCCGGGATGTCCCACAGGATCTCGCCGGTGCGCGAGTCACGCATCGTCGCCCCGCGACCCTCGGCCGAAGACATGTCCTCGTGAGCCGAGAAGGTCTCGAGCCCCGGACGGGTCGGGTCGAGGTCGCTGGTGTGCTGCGCGTCGCCGTGCCCGAGGCCCGTCGAGTAGAGCAGCGTCCCGTTGTCGTCGACCGTGGCCGAGCCGTAGAGGATCTCGTCCTTGCTGTCGCCGTCGACATCCGCGACCGCGAGCGAGTGGTTGCCCTGGCCGTAGAAGCCGTACGATCCCTCGTCGTTCGAGTCGATCACCCAGCGTTCGATGAGGTTCTCACCGTCGAAGTCGTACGCCGCCATCACCGCGCGGGTGTAGTACCCGCGGCTGAACAGCATGCTCGGCTTCTCGCCGTCGAGGTAGGCGACACCGGCCAGGAACCGGTCGACCCGGTTGCCGTACCCGTCACCCCAGGCCCCGACATCCCCGCGCGGCGGCGTGTAGTCGATCGTGTCGATCGCCTCACCGGTGCGCCCGTCGAAGATCGACAGGTACTCCGGCCCGCTGAGTACGTAGCCCGAGCTGTTGCGGTAGTCCGCGCCCGCGCTGCCGATCGGCTGACCGACACCGTCGATCGTGCCGTCGCCGGTCTTCAGGGCCATCTCGGCATCGCCGTCGCCGTCGAAGTCGTAGACCATGAAGTGCGTGTAGTGGGCGCCGGCGCGGATGTTGACACCCAGGTCGATGCGCCACAGGCGCTCACCGTCCAGCCGGTACGCGTCGATGTAGACGTTGCCGGTGTAGCCCGCGTGTGAGTTGTCCTTCGCGTTCGACGGGTACCACTTCACGAACAGCTCGTACGTGCCGTCGCCGTCCACATCGCCCACGCTCACATCGTTCGCGGAGTACGTGTACGGCTGGCCGTCCTTCGTGTACGCGTCGGCCGGCTTGTCGAGCGGAACCGAGGTGTACGCCCCGGTCTGCACACCGAACTCCGCCGTCTCGGTGGTCTCGGTCTCGCCGAGCACCGCCGTCACGAAGTAGGTCGACTCGTCGGTGCCGTCGGCGTCGAGCAGGTTCGTCGAGTCGGTGATCGGCTCGTCCGTGATCTGCTCCCCGTCGCGGTACACGTGGAACCCGATGGAGGACGGGTCGGTGCCCAGCATCCGCCACGTGACGAGGTTGCCGTCGTCGGTGGCGATCGCGTGGCCGGCCCGTGTGAGGTACTCGGCCTGGCGCTGCAGCACCGTGACCGCCTCGGTGGCCAGCTGAGCGGATGCCGCACCGGCACCGCCCGCGTTCACCGCGACGACCGTGTAGTAGTACGGGATCGTGGTGAGCACCTCGTCGGTGTCGGTGTAGCGGTTCGTGTCGGCGACGCCGATCAGGTCACCCTGCTCGCCGGCGACCGTGGAGCGGAAGACCAGCGAATAGACGGTGCCCAGCGGCTGCGCCCACGAGATCTCGACCTCGCGCTTGTCGATCGATTCGACCGTGAGGTCCACCGGCGCCGTGGGCACCTCGACCTCGCCGTCCACGAACGACACCTCGACCGTGTTCGACGGCACCGACTCGAGGTCGGTCTGGTCGACGGCGGTGACGTAGTACGCGTAGTCGAGCCCGACCCGCGCGCTGGTGTCGACGAAGGTCGGCTCATCGACCGCGCCCACGAGAACCGGCTTCGCGTCGAACGGCGACTGGCGGTAGACGTTCCACGACAGGTCGTTCACGCGATCCCAGGCGAGGGTGACGCTGGCCGACGCGGGGTCGGTGTCGAGTTCGCTGACCTCGAGACCGGTGGGTCCGAGGAGGATCGGGGTGACCTCGAGGCCGTTGAAGCGGGTGCCGGCGGCGTTGCCGAAGGCCTCGACGTTCAGCTGCCCGTCGGTGACCAGGAACGGCCCCCGCAGGGTGTCGTTGACGCTACCGCGGCCGGCGTTGCCGGTGCCGGCATCCCGACCCTCGACGCGGAAGCTGGTGCGGGTCGTGCCGATCCAGTCACCCGAGTACGTCTTCACCGAGTAGGTGCCATTGGGCACATCGAGGGCGAACGTGCTCGAGTCGCCCGGCAGCATGAAGTCGCGCACGATGTCGTTCGCGGCGCCGTCGGCGCTGCCGCGGTCGCGGCCGGAGTTCGCGGCCAGCGGCGTCTCGAAGCCGAACCCGCGCTCCGCGGTGTAGCCCATGTCGGGGGTCACCTCGGTGTAGCCCGCGGCGAGCGGGTTGCCGGACAGCTGCATGTCGAACTTGTACAGCGCCTCCTTCGTCGTGAAGGTGACGGTCTCGCTCGGCTCGGAGTCGCCGCGCCCGTTGACCGCGATGACGCGGTAGCGGTACGCGGTGCCCTCGGCCAGACCCTGCACGATCGAACTCGTCTGGGTGACGCTGCCCACGAGCGCCCACTCGGGCTCGGGGTCGGCGACGGCCTGACGGTAGATCTTGTAGATGTCGGCCGTCGGCGAGGCATCCCACTGCAGGGTCGCGCCCCCGTTGCTGATGGCGCCGGCGACCAGGTTCTGCGGGGCGACGGGCACCTCAGCAGGCGGCTCGATGTCTGCCACGCGCTCGCTCAGCGGGTCGTCGAGGTCGGCGACGTCCTGGGCGATGAGGCGCGCCATCTGGATCGCGCCGTACTCCTGGAAGTGGGTGTCGTCCACCGTGCCCGAGGGACGGTTGGGGTAGACGCCCGGGTCGACGTGCAGGAAGACCGCCTTCGCGGCCTCCGGCCCGATCTCGTTGAGGTACTCGCGGCTCGACAGAGACAGGTCGACGAGGAGCACGTCCTCCTCGACGGCGAGCTCGGTCATCTTCTCGACGTAGTCGGGGAAGCTGACGTTGAACTGGCCCGTGTCGGCGTCGAAGCTGCGGCGCGAGACCGGGGTCACCAGGATCGGGGTGGCACCGCGCTGGCGCGCGCCCTCGACGTAGACCCGCAGGTACTCCTTGTAGTCCTCGGGGCTGGCGTAGCGGTCGTCGACGCCCTGCGTGGCGTCGTTGTGGCCGAACTGGATGAACAGGTAGTCCTCCGGGCGGATCGACCGCAGCACCTCGTCGAGGCGCCCCTGCGTGATGAAGTTCTTCGACGAGCGGCCGCCGATCGCGTGGTTGGTGAACGCGATGTCGTCCTCGAAGAAGCGGTCGATCATCTGACCCCAGCCGGCCTGCGGAGCGTAGGCGATGGGGTCGTAGGTCTGCACCGTGGAGTCACCCGTGATGTAGGCCGTGGTGATCGCGCCCGCGTTGCGCTCGGCAAGACGCGTGATCGTCAGCGCGTTGAGCGCCGCCGTCTCGCCGCCGGCGAACTCGAGGGTGAGCACGCCGTCGACCAGCGCGATCGGGAACGCCATCTCGAGG
>JAUHYJ010000398.1 GCA_030425785.1 Acidimicrobiia bacterium
GCCTGGCCTACCGACTGCGGCTCCAGGCGCCCGACCGCAACCTCACGGACGACGACATCGCCGAGGTGCGGCGGTCGGCCGTCACGGCGGCGGCCAAACTCGGCGCCGAACTGCGAGGCTGACACGGTGGCCGCCTCGGGTGAGACCGACCTCGGGCGGATGCTCGCGTCACTCGACGTCGAGCAGCGGCCCGGGCGGTTCACCTTCGTGACGGGTGATTGGCCGGCGCTGGCCGACATCGCATGCGCGGTCGTCGACGAGCGCGAGGGTCGCACCCTCGTCGTGCCGGTCGACGCAGCGCTGGAGGCCGGCGCACCCGTCGAGTTCGAAGCGGCGTGGCTGACGCTGACGGTGCACAGCTCGCTCGAGGCGGTCGGGTTGACGGCGGCGTTCAGCCGTGCGCTGGCCGATGCAGGCATCTCCTGCAACGTGCTCGCCGGTTACCACCACGACCACCTGCTCGTGCCCGACGACCGCGCCGACGAGGCGATCGCAACCCTCCGCCGCCTGGCGAGCGAGGGTCGTGCCGCCGGGGGACGTGGAGCCGGATGACGGTCAGTTCGCGCTGAGGTCGTCGGGAGCGTTGGCGAGCCACGCGAGTCGGCCGCCCTGGCGGCGGAGCACCGTGCGCCACAGGTCCTCGGGCTCGTGATCGAACAGGTCGTCGGGTTCGGCGTCGACCACGAGCCACGAGCCGGTCTCGATCTCACCCTCGAGCTGGCCGGGCCCCCAGCCGGCGTAGCCGCGGAAGATGCGGACGGCGGTGACCTGGCCGG
The DNA here is from genome assembly GCA_030425785.1 of Acidimicrobiia bacterium. Taxonomy (GTDB): domain Bacteria; phylum Actinomycetota; class Acidimicrobiia; order Acidimicrobiales; family Ilumatobacteraceae; genus Ilumatobacter. The sequence continues at coordinate 777 of JAUHYJ010000398.1, forward strand.
CGACGATCGCCGGATCCATCGTCAGATCGGCCGACGACACCCGCCCGGAGACGGGGGACAGCTCCTCGGTCGGCTCGTCGACCGGCTCGTCGCTGAGAGCGAGTGCGATCAACGCGTTCGGTTCGACGGGGCCGCCGAGGAACACCGAGGCCGGTGCGGCCTGCAGGTCGATCCAGCGGTCGAGGGGCTCGTCGAGCAGTTCGTCGGTCGGCCGATTGACGACCACGCCGAGTGCACCGTCGTCGTGGTGCTCGAGCACATAGATGACCGTGCGGTCGAAGTTGGGGTCCTCGAGCGGTGGCGTGGCGATCAGCAGTCGTCCCTTGGTCGGCGTCGCACCCGGCAGCATCGGGTCCAGTCTGCCGTGCATTCGCCGGTCGCCACATGGTTGCATGAACATTCCGACTCATGTATGGTCATGCGGATATGGTCGCTGTCGGCATCATCGGGGCGTCCGGGTTCACCGGCGCCGAACTCCTGCGGCTCGCCGCCGCTCACCCGGACTTCGACGTGCGGTACGCCACGGGCGACTCGCAGGCCGGGACCCGAGCGGCCGATCTCTACCCGGGGCTGGCCGCTGCGTACCCCGATCTCGTGTTCGAGACGTTCGACGTCGACCGGGCGAGGGGGCTCGACCTGGTCTTCCTGGGGCTGCCGCACGAGGCATCGATGTCGATGGCGCCCGAGCTCGTCGGCCACGTCGGGTGCGTCGTCGATCTGTCGGCGGCCTACCGGCTGAAGGACCCGACCCAGTACCCGACCTACTACGGCTTCGAGCACGACCAGCTCGGTCTGCTCGCCGATGCCGTCTACGGCCTGCCGGAGTTGCACCGCGAGGCACTCAAGGGTGCTCAATTGGTGGCGACGCCCGGCTGCTACGTCACGACGGCGACGCTCGCGCTCCGGCCACTGGTCGAGGCCGGCGCGATCGAGACCAGCGGCGTGATCGTCGACGCCGCGTCGGGGGTCACCGGCGCCGGCCGCAAGGCCGACTACGCGTACAGCTTCACGACGGTCGACGAGAACATGACGGCGTACGGGCTCCTGTCGCACCGCCACACGCCCGAGATGGAGCAGGAGATCGGCGCACAGTTGCTGTTCACACCGCATCTCGTCCCCATGAACCGCGGCATCCTCGCGACCTACTACGCCAAGCGGGCCGCCGGCACGGCACCGACGACCGAGTCGCTGCTGGCGATGCTGCGTGACCGCTGGGCCGGCGAGCCGTTCATGGTCGTCACCGACGGGTCGCCGGCGACGAAGGCGACGCTCGGGTCGAACATGGTGCAGGTGACCGCCCGCCACGACGCCCGGACCGACACGATCGTCGCGATCGCCGCGCTCGACAACCTCGCCAAGGGTGCGTCCGGCGGTGCCGTCCAGGCGGCGAACGTCGCGCTCGGCCTCGACGAGACCGCCGGCCTCGCCTCGGTCGGGGTCGCCCCGTGACGGCCCGGGAGGACGGTGCCGACGTCAAGGCCGCGGTCCTCGTCGAAGCGCTGCCGTACATCCGGCGGTTCGCCGGGAAGACCGTGGTCGTCAAGTACGGCGGCAATGCGCTCGCGGGCACGTCCGAGCACGATGCGTTGACGGTGTTCGCCGAGGACATCGTGCTGATGCGCCTCGTCGGCATGCGACCCGTCGTCGTCCACGGCGGCGGCCCGCAGATCAGCGAGCTCATGCTGCGGCTCGGCAAGGAGGCGCAGTTCGTCGACGGTCTGCGCGTCACCGACGCCGAGACGGTCAACATCGCCCGCATGGTGCTGAAGGGGCAGGTCAACCCGCAGATCGTCGCCGCCATCAACGTCCACGGGCGCTACGCGGTCGGGGTCAGCGGTGTCGACGCCGGGCTCATCCGCGCTCGCCCGATCGACGACCAGCTCGGCTTCGTCGGCGAGGTCACCGAGATCAATCCGGAGGTGCTGCACGGGCTGCTCGACGACGAGTTCATCCCGGTGATCGCCACCATCGGCTCGGACGAGCACGGCCAGGCGTACAACATCAACGCCGACACCGTCGCCGGTGCGATCGCCGAGGCGCTCCACGCCGAGAAGCTCGTCTACCTCACCGACATCGAGGGGTTGCGTCGCGACGTCGCCGATCCGGCCAGCCTGATCCGTCAGACGACGGCCGACGAGCTCGACCACCTCGTCGACGACGGGGTCATCGCCGGCGGCATGATCCCGAAGGTCGCCAGCTGCACGCACGCCGTGCGGCACGGTGTCCGCAACGCACACATCCTCGACGGCCGCATCGCGCACGTGCTGCTGCTCGAGATCTTCACCGACTCCGGGATCGGCACGATGATCCAGGGTGCGCCGGACGAGCAGGGGGACTCCTGATGGCACACACCTTCGACACCAGCGACATGTCGCAGTGTCCGTTCATGCCCGTGTTCGGCGCCCCGGCGCTGAGCATGGAGCGGGGGAGCGGTACCGAGGTCTGGGACACGTCCGGCAAGCGCTACCTCGACTTCCTGACCGGCATCGCCGTGACGTCGCTCGGGCACGCGAACCCGGTGATCGCCGACGCGATCTGCCGCCAGGCGAACACGCTGCTGCACGTCTCGAACTTCTTCACCAACCCGCAGGCGACGGCGGCCGCGGTCAAGGTGAACGAGCTGCTCGAGGACGCGACCGGGCACGCCGGTCAGATCTTCTTCACGAACTCGGGCGCCGAGTCGAACGAGTGCGCCCTCAAGCTGGCACGGAAGTGGGGCGGGCGCGGCCGCCACACGGTCGTGAGCACCTTCGGGAGCTTCCACGGCCGTACGCTCGCGACCCTCGCCGCCACCGGCCAGCCGGCCAAGCACGAGCCGTTCGCCCCGATGCCCGAGGGCTTCAAGCACGTCGTGTTCGGCGACATCGACCAGCTCCGAGCGTCGGTCGATGCGTCGGTTGCCGCCGTCATCAACGAACGAATTCCCGCCAGTGAAGAAGTCGCAGAAGACAGTTTCAATATCCTCTCGGCTATTCTCGGAGTCACTTCGACGCGCCCGCTGCGTCCTTCCATGATTCTACATAGTCCCAACGGCAACTTCGCAATTCGCCAGGGACCGTGGAAATACATCGAAGGCAAAGCGAGTCCGACATTGAATAAAGTTTCACGGAGAGATGAACTCGTCGTGCAACTCTACAATCTTCTGGACGATCCCGGTGAACAGAACAACGTGCTTAATCAGCACCCGGAAGTCGTACGCCGGTTGGCCGGCCTGCTCAACAAGCGACGTCTTTCTGGGTGGTCTCGGGAATAATTCAACAACAAGGGACCAACGAATGAATAGACGAAAGTGTCTGCTGTTAGCGGTACTTGCACTACTGGGGCTTGGTGGCGTTTCACGGGGGGCGTCTGATCGCCCACCCAACATCGTCTTCATGTTCGCGGACGAGCTGGGATACGGCGATCTGAGCTGTTATGGCCACC
>JAUHYJ010000399.1 GCA_030425785.1 Acidimicrobiia bacterium
AGGTACCCCGGTGCGGAGCTCGGCCTCGCCCTCGGCGATTAGCACGAGCGCCATCCAGGGCGTGTCCGGTCGGTCGTCGTCGACGAGCCGTTCCCACGGCAGGGTGCGGCGCTTGAGCACGACCTGGGGAAGGCGTGATCCGTAGCTCCCGATCGAGTTCGCCGGTGGGAACGTCGACAGGACCTGGCCGGGTGGCAGGGCGTACCGGGGCGAGTTGATCGTGATGTGCACGTTCGACCGCTCGACCGACCCGACCGAACCGTCGTCGTCCTCGAGCTCGTGGTCGGCTCGAATGCGCCACTCGCCCGCTTCGAGGTCGGGCGGGATCCGCGTGTAGAGCTGGAAGTGCCCCTCTGGAACGGCCATGTCAGTTGCCTCCGCTCGGTTCGGTCACGCCGACGACCACGCCGGACCCCGACGGCCGGCGACGGCCCCCGTCGCCCGGTGGCGGTCCGCCGTCGTTGCGGCGCCGGCGGGGCGTCGGTGCCGCCGACCACGTGATCGCGCAGCCGGCGCCGCCACCGGCGCGCAGCCGGCTGGTGATGACGTTGGCGCCGCGCTCGGCGAGTGCAGCGGCGAACTCGTCGGCCTCGAGCGCGGCGCCGAGCACGCCACAGATGCGCCGGTCACCGCCCGCGACGACGCGGATCGACACCGGGCCCTCGGTCGGCACGATGTCGAACACGAGGTGAGCGGTCTCGCCGGCGATCACGACGGTCGGCGGGACCTCGACACCGTTGCGTTCGACGCGCCGGGCGCCGCGCAGCTCGATCGCCATCGAGCGCACCCGTTCGACGGCCGCGGACCTGACGGCGATCGCGACGCTCTGCACGGGCCGGTCGAAGGTCGTCGTGGTGGCTGACGCGCGACGGGTGAAGGCATTGGCCGCCACCCATCCGGTCGGCGTCGTCGCCTCGGTGCCCTCGGTGTGCACGATGCAGCCGGCGCCGAGCGCGATCGACCCGCTCGCCGCCGCGAGCCGTGACGACGCATGCCATCCGATCGCGACCGCCTCGCGCGACTCGAGGCGTCCTGACGCACCCGACATGGCCGCCGCCTCGACGTCGCCGTCGGCTTGGACGATCGCGAACCGGGCCCGGGGCGGCACCACGACCTGGCCGTCGACGACGATCTCGTCGTGGAGGACGCGTCCGCTGGCCCGCACGAGCGCGACCCGCGCGGTGCCCTCGATCGAGATCGACGGGCGTTCGTCGCCGCGGTCGCGTTCGGGGTCGGGCAACGTGAGGACGACGACGTCGCCCGGTCGCACGGTTGAACCGGGGTCGAGCGCACGTGGCGTGCGCGGCCCCCGACCCGGCCCGGCCAGCCCGGCGACCACCGAACGTCCGATCGCGCCCCCGACTCGGCGTCCTGCGTACGACACTGCGGCGGCACCGACGTCGGTGCGCGGGAGCGACCCGCGGGTGACGAGCGTGCCTCGTGCGACGTCGGCCGGCACCTGGGCCCGGGTGAGCTGTAGCGGCAGCTGGCGGCCGAGCCGCCCGGTGACCGATGCGACGCTCGGCGCGGACCGCCGCTTGATGCGACCGTCGGCGACGCTCGTCCCCGCGCTGCGGTTCACCACACCGGAGCCGCTCGTCAGGAAGCCCGACACGAACGGTGCTCGCGGCTCGACGATCGCCGCCGCCGGTCGCGGCGGGAGCACGGAGGACGCGAGCCCGTCGGGGTTGCTGCGCAGCATCCCGTCGGTGAGTGACCCGAACTGCGGGGGTGCCGTCCGGGATCGTGCGAACGACGCTGCACCGACGCCGCTCCGCGACGGATTGCGCAACAGCCCGGGTGCCGCCGGTGCCGGGGCGGCGAACAGCTGATTCCTGGCGCCGATCATGGCTTCGGCCACGGTCGTGGGTTGGGCGAGGCTGCCGGCCAGGTTGATCATGGCGCCGCGGTCGCGACCCGTCGCCGAGAGCGGCAGGGGTCGGCGGCCGGAGTCGACGCGTCGGTAGTCGATCGGGTCGCCGGTGGGCTCCGGGAGGTCGGCCTCGGCGACGAGCCTGAGCCGACTCGGTGCGATCACGACGTCGCCCTTCGGCAGGGGCGCCGCCTCCGGGTCGGGGTCGACGCCTTCGCCCCACACGCCGAGTGGGAACCCCTCGGTCCCCCAGGTTGCCGCAGTCGACGTCTCACGCTCCTCGTCGAGACCTGCGAGGAGCTTCGCGATGCGCGCGTCGGCCTCCCAGATCCGACGCTCCTCGTTGAACCGCTCGAGGGTGAGGGTGAGCGTCGAACGGAGGTCGTCGCGGTTCATCGGGCGGAGCCCCAGGTCGGACGTGACCGGGAGCGTCGTCGTGTCGCCGTCGGCGACCAGGAACTCGAACGGCACCGGCGACACGAGCATGACCTCGAACTCGGGGAACACCTGGTACGGCCGCTCGAGCGACCCGTCCGACGACGGCGCCGACGCCTCGCCGCCCGTCGCGGCGGGCAGCGTCCCCTTGCCGGTGATGCCGGTGAGCCCACGCGCGACGCCGGTCGAGGCGGCTTCGAGGTACTTGTCGACGAACTCCGACCACGAGACGATCTCGCCGGGCACCTTCTGCTTCGAGCCGAAGGGCACCGACGCCTCGAAGGGCCCGACCTCGACGGTGGCGACGCCGTTGAACTTCGGCCCCTGCACGACGATGGTGGCGCCGAGCGAGATCGAGATCCTGATGGTGCCGAACCAGGTCTTGATCCGGCAGCCGGCCTTGATCTTCGCGTACGCCGACACCCGGAAGTAGAACGGATCGAACCACACGATCCCGTCGGCGCCGAACCGCACCTCGGCCCAGAGGAACCCGAAGTCGGCGCTGACGACGACCTCGACACCCGCCATCAGCGCCTCGGAGGTCAGCGCGAAGTAGCTGCCGCCCTTGACGACGATGTCGTCGGTGACCCGCCACTCGAGACCGATGCGCGGCACCACCGGGTAGCCGTCGCGTGAGAAATCGGGGTGGTAGCCGCCGATCGTGAGCACGAACTGGCCGCGGTTGGCACCCTTCCACCACGTCGCGAAGGCGAAGCCACCGGTGAGGCGCACCTCGGGGTACAGCAGCCATGAGTTCTCGGTCAGCTGGGCCTGGATCAGGAACAGCCCCTCGCTCGTCGAGAAGCGTGCGAGCAAGCCGAGCTCGATCGACACGAGCGCTGCTTCGGGTCGCGGCAGGGCCATCCTGGCCAAGCCGAACAGGTTGATCTCGAGCCCGTTGCCGAACGAGACGGACACGACGGCGACGCCGTCGACGAGGGCGAACGAGTTGAAGCTGATCCCGGCGGCGAACCAGAACGTGCCGTTCTGCGGCGGGAAGTACTCGGCCAGGCTGCGCAGCTCGTCGAGCGGGTTCTCGGCCGGCCGTGCGGCCGGGTCGAGCGCCTTCACGAACGGGTACTCGTTCATGTGCCCGACGTCGGCGGGCACCCGCAGCCCGCGGTTGATGCCGAGGCCGCCGCCGATGCCGGTCAGGAAGAACGCGGGCGGTCCGCCGATCGGGCCGTTGACGGCACCGAAGACGAAGAACGACGGGACGCCGTCCTGGTCGGTGTAACCGCCGAACAGCGACAGGCCGTACACGCCGAAGCGACCCATCAACATGCCGACGTACCCGATGCTGCCGTCGATGTTCGTCTTCAGCAGGCCGCCCGAGATCGCGACGCCGGAGAACTCCGCGGCGATCGCGAGCCCCTGGAGGTCGACGCGCCAGTTGCCGAGGTCGAACACGTCGCCGCCGGTCCAGTGGACGCCGAGTTGGTCGACCTGGGCGGTGAGCCCGAAGATCTCGAGCTTCGCGTCGAACAGCAGTGAGATGCCGGTGACCGTGCCGTCGGTCTCGGTCGCGTCGAACCCGAACTGCTCGAGATAGAGCGGCCCGAGCTGGCGTTGGACGACGATCCACCACGGCCCGGGCGGTTCGCCGGCGCGGACGGTGACCCCGACGTCGCCGCCGGGGGGTGCCTGGACCGCGATCGACGGGCTGAACGACGGCCGGACGGCCGGGCTCGACCCGTCGGCGGCGTCCGCCATGATCTGGTTGGCGACGCCGTTCTGCTGGCCGTCGGCGTCGGCGCCGCCGCCCGCCGGGCTGATGCTCAGGCCGTCGAGCTGGATCTGCGCGCCGAGGCCGATGTCGCCGGCCTGCGACTCGAAGTAGAGGTGGACGGCGATCGCGTCGATCGAGGCCGGGCCGAGATCGAG
>JAUHYJ010000400.1 GCA_030425785.1 Acidimicrobiia bacterium
CGTCTGGTCGACCACGAGTTCGCTGTGCTCGAACGATTCGCGGAACGCGTAGATCGGGCTGGTACCGATGTCGCCGAAGACGATCCCCAACGTCCCGAACGCGAGCACCGCCGTTGCCCGCCGAGACGAAGAGTCACTCACCAGCGCCGAACGTTACCGCTTCACCGCAACGACAAACCTGCTCCGCGACGAACGAGCCCTCGCGTGGCCGCCGACCAGTCGCTGACCTCGACCCGCCCCACCGAAGCCGACGAAGCGAGGCCGCGAGTCAGCTCGCTGAGACGAGATCGATCTCGTCGAGTGCAAGGCGGCACGAGCCCTCTCGACCTTGCGGTCGAGAGCGGCGAGGGCCAACGCAGCACTCGGCGAGATCGGCTCGTCTCAGAGGCGTTCGATGATGGTGACGTTGGCCTGCCCGCCCCCTTCGCACATCGTCTGCAGGCCGTACCGGCCGCCGGTCCGCTCGAGCTCGTTCAGCAGCGTGATCATGAGCCGAGCGCCCGTCGCCCCGAGCGGGTGCCCGAGTGCGATCGCACCACCGTTGACGTTGATCTGCTCGTGTTCGAAGTCGGTCTCGCGCAGCCACGCCATCGGCACCGGCGCGAAGGCCTCGTTGATCTCGACCAGATCGATGTCGGACGCCGACAGCCCGGTCTTGGCGAGGGCGCGCTGCGTCGCCGGGATCGGTGCCGACAGCATCATGATCGGATCGTCGGCCCACACCGAGATGTGGTGGATGCGTGCACGCGGCGTCACCCCGTGGCGCTCGACGGCGTCTTCGTTCATGATCAGCATCGCGGCCGAACCGTCGGAGATCTGCGAGGCGAGCGCGGCGGTGATCTTGCCATCGGGCGTGAGCGTCGCCAGCGAGCGGATCTTGTCCATGTTCGGTTCGCGCGGCCCTTCGTCGCGGGTGACCCCGGCGATCGGGACGATCTCGTTGTCGAACCGGCCTTCCTCCTGGGCGCGAAGGGCGCGGAGGTGCGACTCGACGGCGAACGCCTCCATCTCGTCGCGGCTGAGGTCCCACTTGTCGACCATCATCTCGGCGCCGACGAACTGGCTGACCTCGCCGTTGCCGTAGATCGTCTGCCAGCGCTCGGACGAGTTGTAGGGGTTGTAGTCGTCGTCCTGGCCGGCGGTGAACGCCGCCGTGATCGGCACCTGCGACATGTTCTGCACGCCGCCGGCGATGACGACGTCCATCGTCCCCGACATGACCGCCTGGGCGGCGAAGTGCACGGCTTGCTGAGCAGACCCGCATTGACGATCGACCGTGACACCGGGGACGTGCTCGGGCAGACCGCCGAGCAGCGCGCAGGTGCGTGCGATGTCGCCCGACTGCGGACCGATCTGGTCGAGGCATCCGAAGATCACGTCGTCGACCGATTCGGGGTCGACCTTCGAGCGCTCCATGAGCGCCTGGATGACGTGACCGCCCATGTCGGCGGGGTGGAGCTGGGACAGACCGCCGCCGCGGCGGCCCACGGGCGTACGGACGGCTTCGACGATGAACGCTTCGGACATGCCCGCAACGCTACGCCGGGCACCACCGGCGATCGGCATCGGGGGCCGACGCCCACCGCGTCACCGGCGTGCACCCATGGTCGACCGGGCGAACGCTGCGGTGCCCGACCCGGGGCGGAGTCAGATCGCGAAGCCGCCGAGCTTGGTCTCGAGGTACTCCGCGATCCCCTCGTGGCTGCCCTCGCGGCCGAGGCCCGAGTCCTGCATCCCACCGAACGGCGCCGAGGCCGCCGTGGGGTTGACGTCGTTCACCCCGACGATGCCGAACCGCAACCCCTCGAACGCGGTGATCGCCGTCGACAGGTTCTGGGTGTACACGTAGGCGGCGAGGCCGTAGTTCGTGTCGTTCGCCAGGTCGAGCAGTTCGTCGACGTCGTCGTAGGTGATGATCGGCGCCACCGGACCGAACGTCTCCTCCCGGTAGATCGTCATGCCGTCGCGCACCCCGGCGAGCAGGGTCGGCGCGTAGAAGTGGCCCCGGTCGAACGGTGCGCCGGTCAGACGGGTGCCGCCGACGAGCGCCTCGGCACCGTGCGACACGGCGTCGTCGACCTGGGCCGCCACCTTGGCCACCGCGGCCTCGTTGACCAGCGGCCCGACCCCGACGCCGTCCTCGAACCCGTTGCCGGCCCTGACATTCGACACCCGCTCGACCATGGTCGACACGAATGCGTCCTCGTGGTCGGCGTGCACGTAGAGCCGGTTCGGGCTGATGCACGCCTGGCCGGCGTTGAGGAACTTCAGAGCCGCGGCACCCTTCGCGGCGCGCACCGGGTCGGCGTCGGGGAAGACCAGGAACGGGGCGTGACCACCGAGCTCGACCGACACCCGCTTGAGGTTCCCGGCCGCGACGCCCGCCAGATGACGGCCGACCGCGGTCGAGCCGGTGAAGGTGAGCTTGCGGACGCGAGGGTCGGTGGTGAACACCTCACCGATCGGCTTCGGGTCGAGCGCCGTCACCATGTTGACGACGCCGTCGGGGGCGCCGGCATCGGCGAAGATCTCGAACACGGCCTTCGCGCACAGCGGCGTCGCCTCGGCGGGCTTGAGCACGAGCGTGCACCCGGCGGCGAGCGCCGGCGCCATCTTCCGGGTCAGCATCGAGATCGGGTAGTTCCACGGGGTCACCATCGCGACGACGCCGACGGGCTGGCGCAGCACCAGGAACCGTTGATCGGGTCGCGCCGACGGCAGCCACTCGCCGGTCACCCGCGTCGCCTCCTCGGCGTAGTACCGCAGGAAGTCGGCCGCGTACGCGACCTCGGCGCGACTCGCGCGCAACGGCTTGCCCTGCTCGCGTGTCATGAGCTCGGCGAGCTGCTCGGCCCGTTCGTCCATCAGCCGCCACGCCCGGTACAGCAGATCTGACCGCGAGCGGGCCGTCGTCGTCGACCACGCCGCGAACGCTGCGTCCGCGGCGGTGATCGCGTCGCGCGCATCGTCGGCGCCGCCATCCGGCACGGACCCGATGATGTCGCCGGTGGCCGGGTCGGTCACGTCGAAGGTCGCGCCCGAGCGGGCGTCGCGGAACTCGCCGTCGATGAACATGGCGTCACCCTACGGATCGGCGACCACCCGCTCGAACTCGCCACACCCCAAATGTCCGTACGAAACCAGGTCCCCCGCGCCCGGGACCTTCGGCCCTGCGTCTGAGTTCCTTGCGCGGCGCAGGATGATCCCAGAACTTCGTGAACGGATCACGAACCACAGCAACTCGAAAGGAGTTGACATGTTCAAGAAGCCACTCGGACTCCTCGGAGTCTTCTTGATCATCGTCGGTATCGGCTATTTCGTCGGTGCAGGCGTCGCATACAGCAAGGTCCAGGGCGGGTACGACTCGCTGCAGTCCTTCTCGGCAGCGCAGAACGTCACGCTCAGCTACAACGACGACGGCCAGCTGATCGACCGTGGCACCACCGAAGGCGCCGAGGCGATCATGTCGCTGCTGAAGGACGACTGGGGATTCCCCGTCGTCGAGGGCGACCTCGACCCGAACGACCCGCTGATCAACAGCGCCACGGAGTACATGTTCCAGATGGCGACGATCAACTACCACATCCTGCACGGTGAGCAGGCGGTGACCCTGACCCAGGACGACATCGACGCCGCCATCGCGAGCGAGCAGCTCGCCGCCGATGGCACCTACAACGGCACGGTCGAGGCCTACCAGGGCCAGGTCCTCGAGCCCGGCACCTACACGGTCCCGGTCGACGAGCGCTACTGGACCGGCTTCAACCGGACCGACGTCCTCGACGGCCCCGCCCGGGAGCTCGCCTGGAGCGGCACGGCACACGGTCTCGTCGGTGAGCTCGGCGTCGGTGCGGTGACGCACTCGACCCTCCAGCTCGGCCTCGGCATCGCCGGCCTCCTCGCCGGACTCGGTGTGGTCTGCCTGGTGATGGGCGCCGCCTTCATCTGGCACACCCGCAAGACGATGTTCCCCGACACCGTTCCCCAGGAGATGGTTCAAGAAGTGAAGGATCTGCAGACGGCCTGATCCATCCAGGTCCCAACCGCCACTGAGTGCCGGGCCTTCGGGCCCGGCACTCTCGCGTCCCGACCCGTCATCCGAAACCTGTCATCGGGGGTCAGGCACATGTCGCAAGGTCGTCGGGCGACCTTGCGACATGTGCCTGACCCCCGTTGCAAGGTTGGTCG
>JAUHYJ010000401.1 GCA_030425785.1 Acidimicrobiia bacterium
GGCCATCCGCGAGGCGCTCGCCTGCAAGGAGACCGGCGAGGAGAAGGTCATCCTCACCGCACTGTGCGGCCACGGCCACCTCGACCTGCTCGCGTACGAGAAGTACCTGAGCGGCGAGATGGTCGACTTCGAGCTGTCCGACGACGACATCGCGTCGGCCATGGCCGACGTGCCCGTGCTCACCTGACCCGAGCTACCGAACGCGTCGGTGACCGGCCTGCCGGGGGCGGGCCGGTCGTCGCGCGAATGACGGTGGGGCCCGGTGTAGGTGGGGGACGGCGGCGGTAGCATGGTTCGCTGCTGTATCGACCTCACCCGGTCGACATCTCACTCCAGATTTCTTCGAGGCCCACCATGTCCGAGACCGTGCTCATCGCCGAAACCGGCCGCTCCACCGGGAGCGCCGAATCCCGTCGCCTGCGTCGCGACGACCGCATCCCCGCCGTCGTCTACGGCCTCGGCATGGCGCCCGTCAGCGTGTCGATCGCCCGCCGCGACCTGCGCATCGCGCTGTCCGGCCCGGCCGGGAACAACACGATCCTCGACCTCACCGTCGACGGCACCGTGTACCCGGCGATCGTCAAGGAGATGCAGCGGCACCCGGTCCGTCGCACCGTGCAGCACGTCGATTTCATCCAGATCGACCTCAGCAAGGAGATCACGGTCTCGGTGCCGGTCCGCATGGAGGGCACCGCGAAGGCCGTGCACGACGAGGGTGGCCTCGTCGACCTGCGCCGCAACGAGCTCGAGGTCTCGACCACCCCGCGCAACATCCCCGACGAGATCGTGATCGACGTGTCCGACATGGACATGGACTCGACCATCACGATCGGCGACGTCGCGGCCCCCGCCGGTGTCACCATCGTCGGCGAGCCCGACTGGGCCGTCGTCACCGTGCTGACCATGCGCACGCCCGTGCTCGACGACGAGGACGCGGAGGCCGCCGAGGCCGCCGAAGCCGAGGCCGCGGAGGGCGACGCCGAGGGCGACGCTGCCGCCGAGGGTGACGCTGCCGCGAGCGACGACGACGCCGGCGAGTGATCGACCGGCGCTGACCCCCACCCGATGGGCCTGTTCGACCGCTCGGGCGGCAAGGGTGCGCCCTTCGACTGGCTCGTCGTCGGGCTCGGCAACCCTGGCAAGCAGTACGAACGCACGCGCCACAACGTCGGCGTCGAGGTCGTCGAACTGCTCGGCGAACGTCACGGCGCGCCGCTGAAGTCGGGTCGCGACAACGCACTGATCGGCGAGGCCCGCTTCGGAACCGGCATCGACGCGCCCCGCGTGGCGTTGGCGTTCCCGCTCACCTTCATGAACGAGTCAGGGCGCGCCGTCGCGGCACTGATCCGCCGCTACCGGATCGAGACGCCCGAACAGCTGATCATCGTCCACGACGAACTCGACCTCGACCCCGGCGTCCTGAAGCTGAAGTCGGGTGGCGGCCTCGCCGGCCACAACGGTCTGCGCAGCATCACCCAGCACCTGAAGACGAAGGACTACCTGCGGGTGCGGATCGGCGTCGGCAAGCCGCCGAACAAGGAGCGGGGCGCCAGCCACGTGCTGACCCGGGTCCCCGCGCGCCAGCGCGAGCTGCTCGACGTGACGATCGCCGAGGCGGCCGACGCCGTCGAAGCGATCGTGGCCGACGGCATCGACGTGGCGATGAACCGGTACAACAGCCGCTGATGGGCCTGACCGGACTGCCGCCGCTGCTGCGGGACGAACCGGGCCTGACCCGCGCCCTCGCGGAGCCGGATGCGCGCCTGGCGATCGTCGAGGTGGCACGCCCGATCTCGATCGCCGCCCTCGCCCATCTGTCGGAGCGCCGTCCGCTGGTCGTCGCCTGCCCGACCGGTTCGATGGCCGGGCAGCTGTTCGACGACGTGCGCCAGTTCGCCGGTGACGACGCGGTCGCACTGTTCCCCGCGTGGGAGACGCTGCCGTTCGAACGTGTCAGTCCCGCCGTCGAGACGATGGGGCAGCGGCTCGAGGTGCTGTGGCGTGTGCGCCACGGGGCGGAGCGCTGCCCACGGATCATCGTCGCCGGCGTGCGGGCCCTGCTCCAGAAGCTCGGTCCGGACGCCACCGAGGTCGAACCGATCGTCGTGCGACCCGAGACGGTCGTCGACCCCGACCGGCTCGTCGCGCAGCTCGTCGAGTTCGGCTACCGCCGCGAGGAGTTGGTCGAGCACCGGGGCGAGTTCGCCCGTCGCGGCTCGATCGTCGACGTCTACCCGTCGACGGCCGACGCGCCGATCCGCATCGACCTGTGGGGCGACGAGGTCGACCGCCTGACGACCTTCGGGGTCAACGACCAGCGCTCGCAGGCCGACCTCGACGAGGCGCTGATCTTCCCCGCCCGCGAGCTCATGCCGACCACCGAGGTCCGCGCTCGCGCCGAGCAACTGGTCGGTGCCGAGCCGTGGGGACGCGAGCAGTGGGAGAAGCTCGCCGAGGGCGCTCACTTCGACGGCATGGAGTCGTGGGTGCCCTGGCTCGTCGACGACGACGTGCTGCTCACCGACGTGCTGCCCGACTCGGCCAAGGTCCTGCTCGTCGAGCCCCGACGCATGCGCGACCGCGCCGCCGACCTGCTCGCCGAGGAGGCCGACCTCGCGAAGGCGCTCGCGTCGACCTGGGCGCGCGACCCGGACAAGGAGTTCCCCCGCCTGCACGCCGAACCTGACGAGCTGCTCGGCCGGGTCGGCGCGTTCTGGACGATCGACTCGACGCCCGAATCGCCCGACACCCCGGTCGTCCAGGCGAGCGGTTGGGGGCCGGTCGGCGGCGACGGCACCGGGCTCACCAACCGGCTGCGGGACCTGCTCGCGGCAGGCCACCGCGTCGTCGTCGCCGCCGACGGCGCCGGCAGCGCTGCACGACTTCGGGAGATCCTGCTCGACCACGAGCTCGACCTCGCCGTCCGCGACGAGCCCCCGGCCGCACCCGGCGGATCGATCGTCGTCGCACCCCTGCACCGGGGTTGCAACCTGCCGAACGCCAAGCTGACCATCGTCGCCGAGTCCGACCTGACCGGTCGTCGCCGGGCCCGCCGTGCCGCCCGGACCCGCAAGCGCGAGGGGACGACGACGTTCGAGGATCTCAAGGCCGGCATGTACGTCGTGCACCACCAGCACGGCGTCGGCAAGTACGAGGGCATGGTCAAGCGCACGATCGGCGGGGTCGAACGTGACTACCTGCTCGTGGCGTACAAGGGCGGCGACAAGCTGTACGTACCGTCCGACCAGATCGACACGCTGCGCCAGTACGTCGGCGGCGAGGCACCGGCGCTGCACCGCCTCGGCGGGAGCGACTTCGCCAAGGCCAAGGGCAAGGTGCGATCCGCCGTCCGCGAGATCGCCCAGGAACTCGTGGTGCTGTACCAGAAGCGGGTCAACGCCGAAGGCCACGCGTTCGGGCAGGACACCCCGTGGCAACGCGAGATGGAAGACGCGTTCCCCTTCGTGGAGACCCCCGACCAGCGCACCGCGATCGCAGGCATGTCTTCGCTCTACCGAGGCCTGTCTCGAGGCGTTACCAACCGTGCGGGAAAGCGCAAGCCGGCGCGCAATCTTCCGTTTCGGATTGTTCCATCGGTTCATCGTGCTAGGAACCCTCATGGACCTGCTGCAACTGACATCCCTTCTGATCGTCCTGGCCGGGCTGTTCGGCGCTGTGAATTATCTCTTTCTCAAGCTTCCCAGCACGATAGGCATCCTCGTCGTCTCGCTTGCGGCGTCGCTGACGATCCTTGTGATCGACTTTTTCGTCTCGGGATTTCGCGTCGACGACGACGTGCGCCGCCTTGTGGGACGTATCGATTTCCCGGACGCGCTGCTGGAGGGGATGTTGGGGCTTTTGCTGTTCGCGGGTGCCCTGCATGTGAAACTGGCGGATCTGAAGGCACAGTGGATTCCCGTCGCGTTGATGGCGACGATCGGGGTCGGGTTGTCAACGCTGATCGTCGGTGTCGGCTTTTCCTGGATGACGGGCATGCCGCTTCTGGTCGCCCTTGTGTTCGGCGCCCTTATCTCGCCCACCGACCCCGTGGCCGTGCTGGGAGTTCTTCGCGAGGCAAGCCTTCCCAGGACGCTGGAGACCAAGATCGCGGGCGAAAGCCTGTTCAACGACGGCGTCGGATACGTGGTTTTCCTGGTTCTCGTCGGGATGGCCTT
>JAUHYJ010000402.1 GCA_030425785.1 Acidimicrobiia bacterium
CCGTCGAACGTCGTCCACTGCTGCGGCCACGCCAACACATACCCGGTGAACACGACCAGGGAGGTCATCCCCACAGTGACGGTTCGACGGTAACGGCGCATCGGCTTCACATCCGGATAATAGGGGCTCGACGCATAGGTCGGATCGAACCGGCGGTCGGCGTTCTTCAACACGATCGTCGCCGAGCCTGGCCCGAACTGGTCACGCTCCCCACGCTTGCCGACGAACGACGAGAACGACGTCACGAACTCGGAGATGTCGGTCCACGTCGTCGGCGTCTCCAACGGACCCTCGCCGAACGCGATCTCATCGGCGATCGTCACGCCATGACACCACTCAACGGCCACCGGACAACCTCCGTTGCATCGACGGGGGGAGCTGACCGCCGTTGCGCATGTATTCGTCGAGGGCTGACATGATCTCCCGACCCACCAAGTTGCCGTCCGTGAACTGGTTGGCGTACACGTTGAGCGTGATCCCGCCGCCGACACCACCACGCGACAACGGCGTCACCATCCCGTCACGGTCGGACACCATGTAGGTGGCTGCGCCGTCCGACCACAACTCCGGACCGTTCTCCGCGACCTGGTTCGTGAACCCCGCCATCGTCGAACCACCCGACGCACGCGGCCCCGAAGTCGGCTGCACTGTCGGCGCGCTGGGTGAACCAATCGTGCGGTAGTACGTCGTCACCTCGGTCGCGATTGTCGACGGCGCCGAGTTCAACTGATCGATGTAGCCCTGCAACTGCACCCGCAACGGCGAACCCGGAAGCAGCGTGTCGGCCAGGCGCTGCAACTCGTTGCGCATGATGACCGCACGCTCACCAGCCGTCTGCGTCTTGCCGTTCGCCTCCGCCTGATCCTGCGCCAACTGCGCCGCGGCCTCAGCCTGACCCAACATCGCTTCAGCGGCGTTATCGACGGCGACCTGCATCTCGCTGGCGGTCGACTCGCCGTTCGCCTGCGTCTGCACCAGCGCATACAGCGCCTCATCGGTCCGACGCACCGACTCCCGATACGCGATGTCGCCGCCCAGCGAACGCATCACCGAATCGGTCACATCATCCTGAGCGCGACGCACCTCATCCAGCGCATCAGCGCGAGCGCGAGCCTCCTCGGTCGCGCGCCGCACCGTGTCGTTGTGCTGGCGTGTCTCTGCCTCCGCCCGACCCTCAGCCGACAACCCATGCTCGATCGACTCGTTGACGAGATCCTGAGCCGTCGAATGATCCTCCAACGAATCGATCGCGGCCTTGCGCGTCTCCAACCACTTCAATGCGATCTGGTTCGCCGCGTGACTGGCCTCAGCCTCGTCGTTCGTGGCCTCGACCTGGGCGAGCGCCGCCTTACGAACCTCGCCGAAGGTGTTGACGCCGTCGAGCAACGTCATGTCGAACTCCGACGCTGCCTTCTCGGCCTCATTGATCGAATCGACGAACTTGCGGTTCTCGTGGGCGGCGTCACCGAACGCCAACGCGTTGAAGAACTGGCCGATGTCGGTGCCCAGCTCCTCAACCCAGCCGAGGGAGACAGCGTCGAGCACCTTGATCTGATCGAGCAGTTCCAGCATTCCCGACAGGCCGGTGATCACCGTCGCCAACGCCGGGGCAAGAGTCTTGCCGAGCTCGGCGCCAGCATCTTTCGCCTGAGCCGACAAGGTGCGCTGCGAGTTCGCCAGCCCATCCGATGTAGCGGCGAAGTCGCCCGCCACATCGGCCGTCTCCTGCATGAGGAGGCCGTAGCGGGCCTGGACCTTGATCGACTCGGTCAACTGCGACTTGTTCGAGATCAGCCCGTTCTCGAGGGCGTACAGCTCGACAGCGGCAGCGGAGATGTCCTTGCCGAATCGGCGGATCGGCTCCGTCTCACCCGCCAATGTCGACATGAAGATCGACGCGGCGTCGTTCACGTCGAGGTTCATCACCGACGCGAAGTCGGCGATCCTGCCCGTCATCTCACCGACCACGTCAGCGACTTCGCGACCGTCTCGTTCGGCGATCTGCTTCGCGAACGACGAGAACTGAACGGCGAGGTTGTTCAGCTCGGTCTTCGACAGACCGAACGCTTCCGCCGAGTTCTCACCGAGCGCCAACACGGCGTCAGCGTTCTCGCCGTAACTGACCGTGACGGCGTTGACGGACTCCTCCAGGTCAGACGCCAGACCGATCGCCTTGTACGCAGCAGCGCCCAGGCCGGCAATCGCACCAGCCTGAGCTGCGTTCGATGACCGGAACTCGCGCGCCGCACCAGAGAATCCGACCTTGAGCTTGTTGATCGCGCCGTCAGTCTCTTTGACTTCCTTGGCGATCCGCTTGAGGCCGTTTCCCTCTTCTTGGAACGAGAAGAAGGTCGTGATCTTGTTCGCCAAGGCGACCTCCCTAGTTCACGTCGAAACGGCGGCGCAGCACCTTCCCGAAGCGCTTCTCGACGCCATCAGGGATCTTCTCGTCCATGACGCGAACGGCACGGTTCGCGGTGCCGAAACCTGCGGTGTAGCCGTTCCATCGCGTACGAGAGTTAAAGGTGCGGACCTTACGCACGTTGCCGGACTTGGTCCGGGAAGTCAGCCCGGTCCGGCGGTTGATGCCGGGACCGGCGAAACCCGACGCGTTGCCCTTGTTCCGGCCGACGTTCGCAACGGTCCACGGTCCCGCGGATGTGCGAGTTGGCCGAAGCAACGAGCCGTCGCGCTTCTGCTTGATGTCGAGCTTCAGCCACGGCCGCCAGCCCGAGAACTTCGGGTCGCCGCCGAGGTCCTTCGCAGCCTCCCGGTAGGCGATCACCTGCGCCTCGCGGGCCGATTCGGCGTTGATCTTCTTTGCCTCGTCGCGTTCGATCTCGCGTTGCGCCCGTTCCAGGTCGGCTGCGAACGCAGCGGCGTTCGGCCACGTCGGCATCAGATCAGGCGGCGGAGTCGCCGTTCGTCAACGTCAGCGAGAACGCGTCCGCGTCCGCCGCGTCGTCGAAGAACACGAACTCAACCGTCTCCTTCGTCTTGCCGAACGAGTCGATCGTCGGCGCCTCACCGGGGAAGTAGGCGGTCCCCGACGCCTCCAGGATCGCCGACGACCCGTTCGTCCACGTCGCCGACACCGCCACCTGCGTGCCAGCCAGATGCCGACCGAGCTGCGTCAGGTTCGCCAGATCATTCTCGAAGCTGCCGCCGAACGTCGGACGCTCGTTCCGGAAGATCGACACCCCACAGTTCTTGAACTCCGACGCGATACCGGTCGTGCCGTTCAACGTGACGTTGTCGACACAAATCTCCGAGCCGCCGACGTCGATCACGAGCTGCTGGAACACGAACCGGGTGAAATCGGCATACGACGCCGACGCCAGTGACGGGGTGCCGTCGACGTCGATCAGTTCGCCGATCCAGTCGATCGTGAGCAGCGGATGCACACCGGATGCGTCGTTCGTGATCTCCCACGACCGGGCACGCAGACCGGCCGCGGTCACCGGATGCAGCGCAGAGGTCGACGGGAGCGCCCACTGCGCCGACAGCGACGCCAGATCGGCGCCCGCCTCGAACACGTGCTCATACGGGTCCGAGCCGGTCGTCGTCGGCGACGAGTCGATGCACGCCTCGAACAGGATGCCGATCGACTCGGCAACGAGCTCGTGCGTCACCGGTCCCTCCACCCACGACTCGGCGAGCGACACACCGGACGCCAGCTTGCGCCCGGCACGGATGCCCTGCGACTCCTGGTAGCGCTGGCGGGGGCTGAGGCCGAGCGGGGTGCGGAACTCCAGGAACCGCGTCACCGTCTCGTACGTTCCGGGGGTGCCCTCGACGGCGTAGCCGATCTGAGAGTCGAGTCCGATGGCCATGTCAGTTCTCCTCGGGGGGTTCGGTCGCGTCGACGATCGGGTCGTCGGCCGGGGCGGGGGTCGTGGTCGTCCACTGCGGGACGCCCTTGTCGTGACGGGCGAGCAGCTCGTCGGCGAGATCGTCGGGGACCTCGACGGAATCGCCGCGCTTCACGCAGGCGATGTCGTCGGGCAACCACACCTTGCGATGCGTGCCGACGTAGGTGATGGTCGTCATGGGTTCTCCTAGATGTCGGCGCCGTACTCGATCGTCAGCGTGTTCGTGCCAACCGCGCCCTCGGTTGTGTTCTGGATTTCTGGACGGACGCCAGCGACGCGGCCGTTGGGGAT
>JAUHYJ010000403.1 GCA_030425785.1 Acidimicrobiia bacterium
CGGTGACGCGGACGACGGGTTCGACGGGCGGTTCGTCCTCGCAGATCCCTACGTCGCGATCGTGCCGGCCGACGAGCCGCCGGGGCCGATCCGACTCGCCGACCTCGACGGACGCGCCATGGTCGCGATGCCGGTCGACGACTCGTGCGGGCGTCCGATCGAGCGGGCGATCGAGGACCTCGGCGTCCGACCTCACTACGTGTTCCGCACGCACGACAACGGGGCCGTCCAGGCCATGGTGCGCGAAGGCATCGGCATCACGATCCAGCCGCGGCTCACGATCGACACCGCCGACCCCCGCATCGAGGTGCGCCCGATCGAGCCGGCGCTGCCACCGCGCCGCATCACCGTGATCTGGCCGACCAACCGGTCGCTGTCACCCGTCGCGCAGATCGCCGTCGACGTCGCCGTCGAGGTGGGCGCCCGGCTCGCGGCGTCGATGAGCGAGGTGCCCGCCGCCTGACCCGCCGCCCGACTCCGCCGCCCGACCCGCGTGGCGGCAGGTGCCACGACCGCGCGAGCCGTGCGTGGCACACTCCACCGAACCATGCAGTACGACCGCGACATCCTCGACGACTTCGCCGAGTCACGATCACGACGGCCGAGCTACCCGGTGGTCGAGGTGTCGATGGGGCTCGTCGTCGAGGACCGCGCCAGCGGGTTCGTCGGCGACGTCGTGCGCTGGAACCACGAGGCGGTCACGCTGCGCGACCGCAACCAGTACCTGCGCCACTTCACCTGGAAGTCGGGCGGGTTCCTGTTCGAGGGGCGGCCGGTGACGCTCGCTCGTCCGGCCAACCAGACGACGGCCGCCCGGAAGGTCACCGCCTCGGGCTCGTTCGCCGCCGACCGATCGGCGGGCGCCCGGGTGGCGCGAGCGAGTCGGATCTGGGTCGAGGGCAAGCACGATGCCGAGTTGCTCGAGCACGTCTGGGGCGACGATCTGCGCGACCTCGGCATCGTCGTCGAACCGCTCCACGGCGCCGACGACCTCGCCGACGCCGTGCATGACTTCGGCCCCGGCGGACCACGGCGGCTCGGCATCCTGCTCGACCATCTCGTCGACGGATCGAAGGAGTCGCGGATCGCGGCGACCGTGTCGCATCCCGCCGTGCTGGTCACCGGCCACCCCTTCGTCGACGTCTGGGCCGGCGTCCGTCCTCGCGTCATGGGGTTGTCGGCCTGGCCCGAAGTGCCCCGGGGTCGCCCGTGGAAGGAAGGGTTGTGCGACGCACTCGGTGTGCCGTTCGACGGCTTCTGGCCGCGGTTGCGCAACCAGGTGCGGAGCTTCGCCGACCTCGAACCCGAACTGGTCGGTGCCGTCGAGCGACTGATCGACTTCGTGACGCTCGACGACTGACGATCACCACCTCGACAACTGTTCAACCAGGTGTCGTCGATCGTTCACCGGATCACGGGCGTGATGACACACCGACTTCCTAGGTTGCTGCTCGTCCCGGAACCAGTGTTCCCGAACCGAGGAGAGTGGCATGACCGTATCGAAACGACGGCGGCGCGCGATCGGCGCCGCCTTCACCTGTGTCGTCGGACTCGGTGCCGTCGCCGGCTCGGCGTCGGCGCAACGCGACTCGGACTCGCACGGACGGTGGGGTACCGGATGGCAGCCGGCCGCCCGGTCGTTCCAGCACGTCGGCACGTTCGACGTTCGACTGAACGGCACGGAGGTCGCCGAGATCGTCGACGCGACCAACGACGGACGGACCCTCGTGTACTCCGACTCGGCGACCGGCTCGATCGGGTTCGTCGACGTCTCCGACCCGTCTGCACCGCAGCCGGCGGGCTCGATCGATGTGGGCGGCGAGCCCACGAGCGTCGCGATCGGCGATCGCTACGGCCTCGTCGCCGTCAACACGAGTCCCGACTTCGACAACCCGAGCGGCACGTTGTTCGTGATCGACCTCGCGACCCGAACGACGGTGAAGCAGTTCCCGCTCGGCGGTCAGCCCGACTCGATCGCGCTCGCGCCGAACGGTCGCTACGCGGCGATCGTGCTCGAGAACGAGCGCGACGAGGACGAGAACGACGGATTGCTGCCGCAGGCGCCCCCCGGTCAGCTCGTCGTCATCGAGACGACCGGCGACCCGAACTGGTGGCCGCTGCGATACGTCGACTTCACCTCGCTGTCGATGGCGGATGCCGCCGACCCCGAGCCCGAGTACGTCGACATCAACCGGTGGAACCGGGCGGTCGTGACCTTCCAGGAGAACAACCATCTCGCGGTCGTCGATCTACGGTCCGGGAAGATCATCAGCGAGTTCCCCGCCGGCGAGGTCACTCTCGACGGCGTCGATGCGACCGAAGAAGAGCTCGGTCCGCAGGGCAACGGCGTGATCTCGCTCACCGAGACGATCACGCGTCGGCGTGAGCCCGACTCGGTCGGCTGGATCGATCACGACTCGTTCGCCACGGCGAACGAGGGCGACTACGAGGACGCCTCCGGCGTGGAGGGCGGCAGTCGGAGCTTCACGATCTTCAACGTGAACGGCACCGTCGAGTACGAGGCAGGCGCGTCGTTCGAGTACGCGTCGATCCGCGCCGGTCACTACAACGAGGGCCGTTCCGAGAACAAGGGCGGCGAGCCCGAGGCGCTCGAGGTCGGGCGGTTCGGCTTCTCGAACCTGCTCTTCGTCGGTTCGGAGCGCGCCAACGTGGTCGGCGTGTACGACGTGTCATGGCGTGCACCGAAGCTGCTCCAGATGCTGCCGACCGGCGTCGGACCGGAGGGCATGAAGGCGATCCCGAAGCGGTCGCTGCTCGTCGTCGCCGGCGAGACGTCGTTCCCCGAGGACGAGCCGGCCGCGACGCAGACGATCCCGTCGATGCTCACGATCTATCAGCAGCAGCGCAGTGCGCCGTCGTACCCGCAGCTCGTGAGCGCCGACGTCGACGGCGCCCCGATCCCGTGGGTCGCCATGTCCGGCCTGGCGGGGGGACCCGACGCCGACACGTTGTGGGCCGTCAGCGACTCGATCCTCGCCGAAGCGGGGATCTACCGCATCGACGTGTCGTCCGAGCCGGCGGTGATCACCGAGCGACTCGTCGTGACCGACCCGGATGCGACCGTGCGTCGCGACCTCGACCTCGAGGGCATCGCGGTCGCGCCGGAGGGCGGCTTCTGGCTGGCGTCGGAGGGCCGCAACAACGCCGACAGCGGCAGGCCCAACCTGATCGTGAAGGTCGACGCGAACGGTGTCGTCGAATCCGAGGTGCCGTTGCCGCCCGAGCTCCTGGCCGACGGTTGGACGAGCAGCGGGTTCGAGGGCGTCGCCGTCACCGGCGAGGCGACGACCGAGTACGTGTACACGGTCGTCCAACGCGAGTGGGCCAGCGATCCCGCCAACGTCGTCAAGATCGCCCGCTACGACGTCGCCGCCGCCGAGTGGGCGTTCGTCGGCTACGAGAAGGCCGCCCCCGAGTCGCCGCTCGGTGGTTGGGTCGGGTTGTCCGAGCTGACGCTGCTGCCCGACGGCACCTTCGCCGTGATCGAACGCGACAACCAGCTCGGCACTGCAGCACGGATCAAGCGGATCGTCGGTGTCGATCTGGCGAACGCCGACTTCCAGCCCTACACGACCGGCGTCGTGCTGCCGACGGTGCCGACCACCGGGCTCGCCGACGTCCTCGACGTGCTGGCCGCGAACAGCGTGTGGACGCCCGACAAGCTGGAAGGGCTCGGTGTCACCGCCGACGGTGACGTGTACCTCGTGACCGACAACGACGGTCTCGACGACGCGATCGGCCAGACCGTGTTCGTCGAGATCGACCTCGGCTGAACGGTGCGCTCCGTCGCGGCCCGGCCCGAGCTGGGCCGGGCCGCGACCGGCGCGATCAGCCGATCGTCTCGGCGGTCGGGTCGACGGACGTGACCGCGCGGCCACGGTGCATCAGGGTCACCGGGCCGGACTCCGACACGACGATCACCACGGCATTCGGGTCGTCGTGGGAGTACCGGAGTGCCGACGTGTGCCGCATCCCGTGCAGCGCGCCGATCGAGCGTTCGGCGTCCAGCGACGGCGCCAGCCGGATGCCGAGCGCGATCAGCGTGGCGGTGCCGTCGAACAGGGCCGCACCGTCGGTCTGTGCGAGGGCATGGGCGAGCGCGGCTTCCTCGCCGACGTTGTCGAGCCGCAGA
>JAUHYJ010000404.1 GCA_030425785.1 Acidimicrobiia bacterium
GAGAGCTCGACGGCGGGCAGGTACCGGAACAACAGGGCGAGCGCGACGACGAGCACCCCCCAACCGAGCGCGTTCGACACGAGCGCGGCCACCGCCTGCAGGCCCTCGGCCGAGCCCGGGACGAACCGCTCCAACAGACTCGACGCCGTCTGGACCGCGAAGGCGCTCACCAGTGTCAGCGCCGCGCCCAGGAGCACGACGAGCGATACCAGCCGCCGCCGCACCGACGACGTGAGACCCGACCGGACGGGCACATCCCAGATCTGGTTCATGGCATCTTCGAGGGCGAGGAAGAACAGCGACCCGGTGACGAGGAGCGACCCGAGCCCGATCAGCCCGATCGACGTCCCCGACGGGCCCTCGAGCTCCTCGAAGAGCGCCGCGACGGATGCCGCCCCGTCGGGCCCGACGAACAGCTCGATGCGTTCGCGAATCGCCTCCTCGACGGCGTCGGAGCGTCCGATGATGCGGAGCAGGGCGACCGAGACGGCGACCACGGAGCTGAGCGAGAACAATCCGTAGTACGAGAGGCCGGCGCCGAGACGAATCGTCCGGTGATCGCGCCACGACTCGTACGTGCGGACCACCACCTCGCGCACGTCGGCGAACGTGGGCACCCACGCGGTCGACATCAGCCGTCGACCCGGCGGCGTGCCGTGTTCAGCAGGATGCGCGCCGCCGCGCCCAACACCACGACGTTGGTGAGCATCTGGACCATCACGACGACCCGGGCGACGTCCGACCGCGGGTGGATGTCACCGAAGCCGACGGTGGTCGCCGTCGTCAGCGCGAAGTACAGCGCGCCGACCTGGTCGAGCGGCTCGCTGAACGCGTCGACATCGAGCGACGACGCGAGTGAGTAGATCGATGCGAAGGTGACGATCGCGAGCGTCACCACCACCGCGAGTGCCTCGACCGCACGCAGCACCGGGTACTCGGCTCGCAACACGTGCCGGACGGCCATGACGGTCGCACCCACCAGGATGACGAGCGCGATCGCCACGCGCAGGGTCACCGACGCGAGCCCGCGGGTCTCCCACGGGACGACGAAGTAGACCGTGACGATCGCCGCCACGATCGTCACGACGACCAGGACCGACCGGGCGATCAGGCGCCGACGGTCGCGGGGCGCCAGTGCCTCCAGCGATCGCGGATGGCGTCCCTCGCTCGATCGTCCAGCGCTCGATGCGACCACGATGGCGACGCCGGCTCCCGATCAGCTCGCCGATCGGCGGCGGGCGTACTGCCATCCGGCGGTGACGACCAGGGCGCCAACCAGCGAACCGATGAACCCGCTGGGCCGGATGTCGAGCCCGTCGCCGGCGAGCAACGAGAACAGCAGACCACCGACGAACGAACCGACGAGACCGGCGATCAGGGCCATGCCCCAGTCGACCGACCGGGAGTCGGCCCCGAGCAGCAGCTGCGCGATCCAGCCGACGAACATGCCGGCGACGATGAGGATGAGGATGAGCATGCGACCTCCCAGAACTGGACGACAACGGAGCGTAGGCTCTGGCCGACCGTTCCGGGCGAATGCCGGGTCGGCATCGATCGAGAGCGACAGGACGAGACGCCATGACGACCGAGTACACCGACCCCGATGCCGACGCCGCATCGAGCGAGCCGAGTGACGACATCGGCAACGACGACACCCACGGCAGAGGTCGCACGTTCGCCGCTGCTCTGACGGGCGTGGTCGCGGTCGTCGGCCTGGTCGGTGGCGCGCTCGGGATCTGGACGATCCGGACTGCGAGCGACTCCGAGCGCTTCGAGGAGAAGGTCGCCGAGCTCCTCCAGGACGAAGAGATCAGCGATGCGCTCGCACGGCGCGTCATGACCGAGTTGTCCGACACGATCGGCCTGCAGACGACCGTCGAGGAAGCGATGCCCGAGATCCTCGCACCGGCGATCGACCTGCTCGCGGCCGGCGTCCGCGCCCGCATCGAGGACCGGCTCGCCGAGCTCGTCCGCACCCCCGAGGTCTCCGGGGCCGTGGCGGGCGCTGCGGGCCGTGCACACGAGCTCGCCATCGACGTCATCGAAGGCGACGCTGCACCCGACGGTGTGCTCGTCGAGGAGGGCGAGGTGCGGGTCAACCTGCTCCCGCTCACGGCGCGTGGGCTCACGGCGCTGCAGGAAGTGGGCCTGCTGCGCGACGTCACGGTTCCGGATCTCGAGCGCGGCGGCGATCCGGACGACCAGCGCGCCGCTCTCGCCACCGCGCTCGACCGCGACCTGCCGGCCGACTTCGGCACGCCGGTCGTGTTCCGCAGCGACTCCCTCGATCG
Organism: Acidimicrobiia bacterium; assembly: GCA_030425785.1. Classification (GTDB taxonomy): domain Bacteria; phylum Actinomycetota; class Acidimicrobiia; order Acidimicrobiales; family Ilumatobacteraceae; genus Ilumatobacter. Next base: position 2,292 of record JAUHYJ010000404.1, read on the forward strand.
AGCGGGCGATTCCGTCCAGGTCGTCCGCGACCTGCTCGTCCTCGCGAAACGGACCGCGTGGTTCCTGTTGATCGGCGGCCTGGCGCTCGCCGGCGTCTCGATCTGGCTCTCGGCCGAGCGGCTGCGCAGCGCCACGTTCATCGTCGCCGGGCTGTTCGTCTTCGTCCTGGTCATCCGCCTCGTGATGGGTCGGGCCACCGATCGCATCCCGGGGGTGGTGGAGGCGCCCGGTGCGAGGAAGACGGTCGACGAGATCGCGTCCGGTCTCGAATCCAGCCTCAACCAGACGATGCTCGGGTACGCCGTCATCGGACTCATCGCGCTGGCGATCGCGGCGGCCGTCCACGTCGACGTGGTCGGCCGTGTCCGATCACGGCGAGGCTGACGCACGGCGTTCACCCGGATCGGGTGGTGCGCACTCGATGCTCGCCTCGTCATCATCGCAACATGCGCGTCGACGGAGCGAGCACGTCGTGACGAGCTACCGGCTCGTCGTGAGCGGCCGACTGCCGTCGGCGGCCGAGCGCATGCTGCACGACCTCGGCGCCACGCTCCTCGACCGACCGGGTCCGGACTCGACGATCGAGGTCGCCGACCAGTCGGCGCTGGTGGGGTTGGTCGCACGCATGCACGGGCTCGGCATCGTCATCGCGCACGTCGACCAGGTCGACTGACCGCCTCGCCGACGAGCCCCGACGTCAGACCGACTCGTCGGTCAGCAACCCGGCCAGTCGGGCCGACCGGATCGCTTCGTCCCGATTCGACGCGCCGAGCTTGCGATACACGCTCTTCAGGTTCGACTTGATCGTGTTCACCGACAGGTACAACCGCTCCCCCATCTGGCTGTACGACAGGTGCGTGGGGAGCAGTTCGAGCAGCGTCACCTCGCGGTCGGTGAGATCGACGGTCGACATCGGGCTCCCGGGCCGCTCCGCAGCCGACAGGGCGTCCGTGAGCGGTCGGTGCAGGTCGCCCGTGGCGAGCCGGCGCAGGCGTTCGGTCACATCGCTACCGTGACCCAGCAGTGGGCCCACCCAGCCGTCGGCCGCCGCGAGACGGAGCGCCTCGCACAGTGCCGCATCGGCGTCGCCGGTCGCGGCGACCACCGACCGCACGACCAAGCCCTCGATCCGTCGGTGGGCCGGCCACTCGTCGATGTCGGCGACGAGTTCGGCCGCCGCGTCGTGCCGACCGCAGCCGACCTCGGCCCACGCCAGCAGCAGCTGTCGCTCCGGCATCGCCGGATGTGGGGCGAGCAGCTCGCTCGCCCGCTGGTACTCGCCGACCGCGATCAGCGTCTTGGCACGGACACGATCGGCGAGGTGGGAGATCAAGGGGAAGCGGGCGTCGGCACGGTCGAACTGGCCGATGAGGTCGACCGCGGCAGCGGCAGCGCCGGTGCAGACCAGGCAATCGACGGCGACGGACGCGATGCGGAGCCACCACATCGGGAAGCCGGCCCCCGGATGCGCGAAGGCGCGGTCGCAGAATTCGCGTGCGGCCTCGAACTCACCCGCGGCCCACGCGCACTGGGCCGAGGCGAGCATGACCTGGTACACGGCCGGGTGTGCGTCCGACTCGAGATCTGCGGCCCGGTCCAGCGCGAACGCCTGCGACGTCGATGCGCCACGGAGATCGCCCCGGTCGAACGCGAGCAGCGCCTTGGTGGCGGGCACGACGACATCGATCACGCCTTGCGGCGACCCCGACCGCTCGATGCGCGCGATGCGCTCGTCGGCGTCGGCGAGATCGAGCAACTGTGCGATGCGACCGACGACTCCGTCGAGACGCGCCTGCAGCGGCCACGCACCCGGCACCACGAGTCGGAGCCGGTCGAGCTCCGCGAGCACGTCGAGCGCG
>JAUHYJ010000405.1 GCA_030425785.1 Acidimicrobiia bacterium
CGAGTTCGTTGGCGACTCGGTAGTACCGCTCGATCTGCTTCGGCTTGACCGGCGGGGGCACGACCAGTCGGAACGGGGCGAGCGGGCGGCCCTTCTTGTCGGTGCGCGGGATCTCGATCACGAGCGACGCGTCGACCTTCGGATACTCCGACTTCCGGCGTAGGTCCTTCCACCGGCGCCAGCCCCAACCCACAAGCCCGAGCAACACTTCGCTCCCGACGTTGACCGCCACACCGACCAGGATCAGCTCGATCCCCGTCTCGTGTTCGACCGCCAGCACGTCGACGTCGTCGTGGGCGAGGTGCCAGGCCGTGCGCTCGTACTCCGTCCGGGTCTCCACCTGTTCCGGCAACGTCTCGACGGTCCAACCGTCCGGCAGACGCCGGAACAGCTTCGAGTACTCGTCGTGCGCGTCACCGACGGCACGCCCGGCCTCGTCGAGCGCTGCGAACTTGAACCGGAGTCCGTTGCGGTCCTCCGCGGCTTGCGCTTGGTCCATCGTGAGCATCTCGGCCTCCTTCGTCGTGACGTCATGGTGACCGATCGGGGGCGGTGCTCGCACCCGATTTCCGGCTCGTCGCTGAGCCGCCGTCGCCGTGGCCCGCTCGGACCAGGCGCAGCCGGCCCCACTACGGTCGACCACATGCAGATCGGGATCTTCTCCTCGTACGCCGACGGGCGCGACCTCGACCGTCTGATCGCGGACGCGGCCGACGCGGCCGAACGGGGGTTCGCGTCGTACTGGCTGTCGCAGATCGTGCAGCAGGCCGAGGCGATGCAGCTGATCGGCGTCGTCGCGCAGCAGGTGCCCGACATCCGATTCGGCACGTCGGTCGTCCCCACGTACCCACGCCACCCGATGGTCATGGCCGAGCAGGCGATGACCGCCAGCCTCCTCACCGGTGGCCGGTTCACACTCGGCATCGGCCTGTCGCACCAGGTCGTCGTCGAGGGTATGTGGGGCCATTCCTGGGCCAAGCCCGTCCGCCACGCCCGCGAGTACCTCGACGCCCTCATGCCGCTGCTGCGCGGCGAGGTCGTCCGCGCCGAGGGCGAGGAGATCGTCGCCCGCGGCCAGCTCGCGATCGATGCACCCACGCCGCCGGTGCTGTTCGCCGCCCTCGGCCCGCAGATGCTCAAGCTCGCCGGCGAACGGTGCGACGGCACGATCCTCTGGATGACCGGCGCCGGCACGATCCGCGACCACACCGTGCCGACGATCAACGAGGCCGCCGAGGCCGCCGGCCGGCCGACGCCCGAGATCGCAGCGGGCTTCCCGATCTGGGTCACCGACGACGTCGACACGGCTCGGGCGACCGCGGCCAAGACGTTCGCGATCTACGGCCAGCTGCCGTCGTACCGGGCGATGCTCGACCGCGAGGGCCTCGAGGGCCCGGCCGATCTCGCGATCGTCGGCGACGAGGCCACCTGCGCCGACCGGCTCGACGAACTCGTCGCCGCCGGCGTCACCCAGCTCGCCGCCAGCGAGTTCGCCCCCGACGACGAGGGCCGCTCCCGCACCCGGGCCTTCCTGGCGTCGCGCCTCTGACCCCACCGACCAGCCGAACCCAGCGGACGGACCCGATGTGGAACTGATCGTCCTCGTCGTGTTCCTGGTGGTGGCGGTCGTCGCGATCGCCGGGCTCGTCGCCGGGCAGGTGATCCAGAACGCCGGCTTCTCTGTCTCGTCCGACGTCCCGCCGCCCCAGCGCGCCGCTGGCGCTGCGCCCCACGAGTTCGATCCCGACGCGTCGCTCGACGAGCGCGGCGGGGCGTTCGCGGCGAAGCGTCGCGCGGGCTGGCCGCGAGCCCGCCTCACGGTCGACGAGCACGTCGCGCGGATCGAGGCGCCGTTCGTCACCGCCGAGATCGACCGCGCCCTCGTCCGTCACGTGCGCATCGCCCGCGCCTGGCCCGGCGCCGGCGTGCTGTTCGTCACCGCGACCGGTGCCTACGACGGGATCGCCTACTGGACCTTCCGTCCCGCCCGCCTGGTCGCCGAGCTCGAAGGGTTGGGCTGGCCGGTCTGACGTACCGCGTCCACCGCGGTCAGTCGTGCAGCACGAAGACGCGGACCTCGCGGTCGGTGATGCGCTCGCGGTAGGCGGCGTACCCCGCGTACACGGCCGCCGCGAGATCGAAGGCGATGTCGTACTCGGTGTCGTCGGCGGGGCGGGCCGTGACGTCGACCCGCGTGCCGCGATACTCGACTGTCGCCGACGGATCGGCCTCGAGGTTGTAGACCCATCCCGGCGTGTGCGTCGTGCCGTAGTTGGTGCCGATCACCGCGAGGTCGTCGCCGATCGGCACGCCGAGCAGCGGCATCGTGCGCGGCTCGCCGCTGCGGCGGCCGGTCGTCGTGAGCAGGATCACCGGCAGCCCGGCGACGATGCCCGGCACCGTCACCTTGCCCTTCGTCCAGCGGAACAGGCGCTTGTCGATCGGGTAGAGCGTCTTCTGGAAGGCCCACGCCATCGGCTTCGTCGCCGCGACCTTCTGCATCGCCCGTTGTGCGGCGTTCGCCGGCGTGACCTCGTAGCCGAGGCGCTGCAGGACCCCCATGCCGTCCTCCTCGATCGTGAACCCCGACGACCGTAGTCGACCCCGCCGCGCGCCCTGACCGGCCGTGCAGCGGCACCCGGCCGCGGCGCGCCCGGGGGAGTTCTCCCCATTCCCCGGCGGCCGGCTCGTCCGTACCGTCGCCCGTGTCCCACAGCGCCATCACCGGCACACGACAAGGAGCCCGACATGACCCTCATCCGCGTCAACCCCGAATCGGTCCGCAGCTACGGCACGCAGGCCCAGACCGAGTTCGAGGGCATCAGCACCTCGCTGACCGCGCTGACCAACGACGTCGTCGGTGTCCGCTACTTCGGTCCCAACGCCGTGGCGTTCAAGACCGAGTGCGGGCGGCTGGCCGTCGACTTCGGCCGCCGGCTGCACACGAGCATGGCCCAGATGTCCGAGGCCGTCCGCCGCTCGACGAGCAACATCGCCGCCAGCCTCGGCGGCCAACCGATCGTCATCCAGCTCGACGACCGGGCGATCTCGGCCCCGTCGCCGCAGGTGGTCGACTACGTCGACGTCGACACCGCGGCGCTCGAGGCGGTGATGCCCGTCGTCCGCTCGCACTTCACCGCCATCCGAGGGCACCTCGACCGCAACTCGGCGGCGCTGCGGGCGACCGACTGGCTCGGCAACGCGAAGGAGTCCGCGGTCGGCGCCGTCACCCAGCTCACTGCGGCGGCCCGCACGAACTGCGACGACGCGGAACAGTCGCTGACGGCGTTCATCCAGCGTCAGGTCGACAGCGTCCTGCTGGCCGACGTCTGAGCCGACCGGCCCGCAACTCGCGACACCACCATGACATCGACGGCGCCAGCGACCGCGACCGGCTGACGAAGCATGCACGCCGACTGGACCGACGTCCGCTTCGACTACGACGGCAGCCTGCAGCTCGCTCGCGAGCTGTGGGGCCTCGCCGACGAGGTCGATGCCGTCGGCGCCGACCGGCACGCGGCCGCCGTCGGGGCGCTCGTCGACTGGCTCGGCCCGACCCGCGACCGCTTCGGCGGCCGGATCGACGTCGAGGTCGCCGACCTCCACCGCATCGCCACCGATCTGCGCGGCGGCGCGCAGGCGTGGGCGCAGGCGTGGGCCGACGCCCTGAACCTGCAGAACCAGCGCCTGTACGCCCGTGCGTGCGCCCGCGCCGAGCGCGAGCGCAGCACCTTCGACAAGGTGATGGGCGGTCTGTTCGGCCACGACGACCTGCCCCCGCCACCGGCCACTCGCGCCACGCCGACGGCGCCGCTCTTCGCGGCGACCGGCTCGTTCGCTCGCTACTAGCCAGGGCCCGAGCCCAGGCGCCCGACCCGTCAGGACACCACGATGACGACCTCCGCACGCCCCGACCATCTCCACCAGTTCGTGCGGCGCAGTGCGCCGCTGCGCCAGGCCGCGGCCGACCATCACCGGCGGGTGACGGCCATGGCCGGAGAGGTGCGCCGCACCTCGCTCGACTTCGACGTCGAGCTGCCGTCGATCGTGGCGCTCAGCGACGTCTGGGCGACGATCGAGGCGACCGACACGTTCGTCGGAGCCGTCCGTGACGCGCTGCTCGCGGCCGACGGCGCACCGGTGGGCGGGAC
>JAUHYJ010000406.1 GCA_030425785.1 Acidimicrobiia bacterium
CGACGTTGCAGCCACGAGTATGGAATCCATGTCGTCGACCACGCCCGAGCGGCTGATCACCAAGCCGTTCGCGTCCGTCATGGCGACGGCGACGGTGTTCTTCTTCTACATCGGCATGATGGTCGCCACCATCCCGAGCTTCGTCGAGCGCGGGCTCGACGGTGGCGAGTTCGGCGTCGGCCTGACGATGGCCTCGTTCGCCGCGGCGGCGATCTTCGCCCGCCCGTTCCTCGGTCGCCTGACCGAGCGGTACGGGCGACGCCTGCTGATGTCGTCCGGCGCGGTGCTCGCGGCGGTGTCGACGTTCGCCGTCGCCTTCGCGGGCTCGCTGTGGCAGGTGCTGGTGCTGCGCTCGCTGATGGGGCTCGGTGAGGCCGCCCTCTTCGTCGCCGCGGCGACCCTCATCGCCGACCTGTCGCCGCCGAACCGGCGGGCCGAGGCAGCCAGCTACTTCTCGGTCGCCGTCTTCGGTGGGATCGGCCTCGGGCCGTCCGTCGCCGAATGGCTGATGGGCAGCGACGACGACTTCCGGTCGGCGTTCCTGGTCGCCGGGCTGTTCGCCGCCGTCGCTGCGGTCACCGTCGTCGGGGTCCCGGCCCGGGTCGACCGGTCGTCGTCGCCCGCGTCCGGCGAGCGCCAGCCGCTGTTCCACCGGGCGGCGCTGTGGCCGGGCCTCACGCTGTGCGCAGGTATCGCTGCGTTCGCGGTGTTCATGGCCTTCATCCCCGAGTACTCCAAGACGGTCGGCCTGAGCGCCGGAGGCCTGTTCCTCGTGTACAGCGCCGTCTCGATCGCCCTGCGCCTCGGCGCTGCGAAGCTGCCGGAACGACTGGGTGAACACCGGACCGTGTCGATCGCGTTCGGCGGGTTGATCGCCGCGCTCCTGCTCGCCGCCGCCGTCGCCGAGGCGTGGGCGCTCTGGGCGAGCGCCGCGCTGATGGGGCTCGGGATGGCGTTCATGTACCCATCGCTGATGGCGAACGTCGTCAACCGTGTGCGCGACGACGAGCGCGCGAGCGCCCTCAGCTCGCTCACGATGTTCTTCGAGGGCGGCACCATCGTCGGTGGCGTCGTGCTCGGCGCCGTGGGTGAGATCTTCTCGAAGCGCGCCGGCTTCTTCGGCGGCGCCGTCGTGGCCGTCGTCGGACTCGTGCTGCTGTGGCAGTTCGTCGTCGACACGAACGTCCAGACGGGACGTCGCGCCGAACCGGCGCTCGCCCCGTCCGGTTGAGCGTCAGGCGTCGAAGAACGCCGCCCGCTCGAAGCCGTGTCGAGCGGCGACCCACCCCGACGGAAACGCCTCGGTGCGTCGGTTGTACGCCTCGACCCGCGTGTTGTAGAAGCGTCGTGCCGCGGCGATGCGGTCCTCGGTGGCGGCGAGTCGGCGTTGGAGTTCGAGGAAGTTCGTCTGGCTGTTCAGCGCCGGGTAGCGCTCGCGCAGTGCGATCACGCGGGCGACGGCGTCGGCGAGTGGCGGCTCCCATTCGTTCGCAGCATCCGGCGTGCTCGGCGAGTTGACCGCCGCGTCGTTGCGGCTCGCGAGTTCGACGAGCAACGAGCGTTCGTGGGCCGCCGAGGCCGAGACCACCTCGACGAGCTGTGGCACGAGGGTGTGGCGGCGCTCGAGCTCGGCGTCGACCGACGCCCAGCTGGTGGCGACCTCGTTGCGGTCGCTCACCAGGCGGTTGTACGACACCCAGTACGCGATCGCCGGCGCGAGGACGACGATCACGACGATGACGGCGGCGGTCTCCACCTCAGCCGCCGTACCACTCGGTGAGCACCGTCGGGAGCTGCAGCCGGGCGCCTTGCGCCCAGGCGAGCAGCGGCGGCAGGTACTCGAGGTCGAGCTCGTCGCCGTACGCCAGCAGCCACGAGCCGCGGAGCTCGAACGAGATCGCGCCCTGGCCGCTCGCGGGCGACAGCATCCAGGCGATCATGTCGGGATCGAGCAGTGTGATCGCGAACCGCTCGTCCTCGCACCGGACGTGGTAGCGGTCGTTGAACACCGGCGACTCGACCTCGATGTCGCGGCTGCCGACCGCCCGCTTGATGCGCGTCCACCAGTTCTCGGTCGTGATGGTCAGGTGGGGGGCGCGGAACGGCACCGTCACCAACGCGCACGTCATCGTGTAGGTGCGTGCGTTGTCGCCCGAACCGGTCGTGTACTCGTACTGGAACACGCTGTCCTGTTCGCCGGCCCGCCACATCTGGTGCCTGACCTTCTTCGAGCTGCCCCGCTCGAACAGCTCGAAGTCGAGCGCCGGCGGCCGCTTGGTGTCGGTGTCGATCTGGAGGCCGGCGGCGGCGGCGATCGCTCGGGCGCGGGCGAGTTGCCGCTGGTGCATCGTCCAGGCGACGTACGCGATGCCGCCGGCGACCAGGAGCACGATGAGGATCGGGAGCACCGGCGCCACGGGGCCACAACGTACCGGTCCGATGGAGGGCGACTGGTGGTCGCCGCACCAGGATCGTCGGCGGGGGAGGGCACTACCCTCGCGAACCATGAGCGAGACGTCCTCCGAGACCCCTGCTGACATCGCCGTCGACATCAAGCCGCGTTCGCGCGACGTCACCGACGGCATCCAGAAGGCCGCGTCGCGGTCGATGCTGCGGGCGGTCGGTCTGACCGACGACGACTGGGACAAGCCGCAGATCGGCATCGCGTCGTCGTGGAACGAGATCACGCCCTGCAACATGTCGATCCGGCGCCTGACCGCTGCGGCCAAGGAGGGCGTGCAGCGCTCGGGTGGTGTCGCGCTCGAGTTCGGCACGATCACCGTGTCCGACGGCATCTCGATGGGTCACGAGGGCATGCGTGCGTCGCTCGTGTCGCGTGAGATCATCGCCGACTCGGTCGAGTGCGTGATGCACGGCGAACGCCTCGACGGGCTCGTGGCGACCGGCGGCTGCGACAAGTCGATGCCCGGCATGATGATGGCGATCGCCCGCCTCGACCTGCCGGGCGTGTTCGTCTACAACGGCTCGATCATGCCGGGCTACCTGAATGGCAGGGCGCTCGACATCACGTCGGTGTTCGAGGCGATCGGCGCGTGCGCGGCGGGCGCGATCACCCCCGACGAGCTGCATGCGATCGAGAAGAACGCGTGCCCCGGCGAGGGGGCGTGTGGCGGGATGTTCACCGCCAACACGATGAGCTCGATCGGCGAGGCGCTCGGCCTGTCGCTGCCGGGTTCGGCCTCGCCGCCGGCGGTCGACCGACGGCGCGAGGACGATGCCCAGCGTGCCGGCGAGGCGGTCGTGAACATGTTGCGGATGGGCCTTCGACCGCACGACATCTTGACCAAGGGCGCGTTCGAGAACGCGATGGCGCTCGCCAACGCACTCGGCGGCTCGACCAACGCCGTGCTGCACCTCCTGGCGATCGCGAACGAGGCCGGCGTCGAGCTCGACCTCGACGACTTCAACAAGGTCGCCAACCGTGTTCCACACTTCGCCGACATGAAGCCGGGCGGCAAGTTCCACATGAGCGATCTCGACCGCATCGGCGGTGTTCCGGTCGTGCTCAAGCATCTCCTCGACGAAGGCCTGCTGCACGGCGACGAGGTCACCGTCACCGGCAAGACGATGGCCGAGAACCTGGCCGAGATCGACCCGCCGGCGCCCGACGGCACCGTCGTCTACCCGATCTCGAACCCGATCAACGCGGAGGGCGGCCTCAACGTGCTCACGGGATCGTTGGCGCCGAAGGGTTCGGTGGTGAAGGTCGCCGGGCTCTCGAAGGAGCAGCGCACCTTCGTCGGCACCGCCCGCGTGTTCGACGGGGAGGACGGCGCGATGGACGCCGTGATGGCGGGGTCGATCGAGCCGGGCACCGTGATCGTCATCCGCTACGAAGGACCGAAGGGTGGCCCGGGCATGCGCGAGATGCTCGCGATCACCGGCGCGCTGAAGGGCGCCGGGCGGGGGAGCGACTGCGCCCTGATCACCGACGGCCGCTTCTCGGGCGGCACGTGGGGGTTCTGCATCGGCCACGTCGCGCCCGAGGCGGTCGACGGCGGCCCGATCGCGTTCGTGCAGGACGGCGACCAGATCAAGATCGACGTGCCGACCCTGTCGCTCGACCTGCTGGTCGACGACGCAGAGATGGAGGCCCGCAAGGCAGCGTGGGCCGG
>JAUHYJ010000407.1 GCA_030425785.1 Acidimicrobiia bacterium
ACCATCTTGGCCGCCCGCCGCGTCTTGCCGCCCGACTTGATGGTGCCGGCCGACGCATCGGCGCCGCGCATGAAGCTGACCGGGCCCGACGCGGTGCCGCCACCGTCGAGCGGCTCGACCGACGAACGGATCTTCGACAGGTTGACGCCCGAACCCGAACCGCCCTTGAAGATCACGCCTTCTTCCCGGTACCAGTTGAGGATCGAGCTCATCTTGTCGTCGACCGACAAGATGAAGCAGGCGCTCGCCTGCTGGGGCACGCCGTCGACGCCGATGTTGAACCACACCGGGCTGTTGAACGCCGCCCGCTGGGTGACGAGGATGAACTTGAGCTCGTCGCTGAACGCCTGCTCCTCCGCGTCGTCGGCGAAGTAGCCGCCCTCGCGACCCCACCGGGTGATCGTGTCGACCACGCGGTTGATGACCTGCTTGAGCGACGACTCGCGCTCGGGCGTGCCCGGCGTGCCGCGGAAGTACTTCTGCGACACGATGTTGGTGGCGTTGACCGACCAGGTCGTCGGGAACTCGACCCCGAGCTGCTCGAAGGCGACCGAGCCGTCCTTCCAGTTGGTGATGCGTGCGTCGCGGCGCTCCCACACCACCTCGTCGAACGGGTCGACCCCGGGTGAGGTGAACAATCGTCCGAGACCGATGCGGCCTGCGGTGGTCTGCCGTTCGGGTGCCAGCGACATGTGGGTTGATCCTTCCGTGGTGGGCGGCGGGCGCCGTGTGCTGCGGGAACCGAGGGCGTGCTCGGCCCCGGAGGCGGCCGGGCTGCCCCGGACACAAGATGTTGTTGGTACTCCCCCATACCCAGCGGCGCATCCACCATCTGTTGTGGTGCACCCGGGCAGGGCGATGTATTACAGCACTGTAGTTACAGCACTGTCAACGTTTGGTCAGCACTTGCGGCAAACAACGCTCTGACCAGCCGCGACGCGCCCGAAACGGACGCCGTTCCAACGCCGGTGGGCGACGCGACACACAGGTTCAGAGTCAGGTACCCCACGTGGCCAGCGCCCGGCCCGCCCCCAACGCGGGCCCCAAACTTCGGGCGTCGGCACCAGTCGTCCATGTGTCGCGCCACCACCGGCACGGGGACCCACCCTAAAGGTGACGGCGTGTGGAACGGAAGGGGACAACGGTGTGAATTGCCGATTCTTCCTGTGCACATCGCTGTGGACGACCCGGGGTTACCCACAGGCCCCGCCCCGACGGCACCGACGTCGTTCCGCCCGACCCACGAAACGCGTGAGCTTTCTGCGCAGAGCTCTGCGCAGAAAGCTCACGCGTTTCGCAGGGGGGGCGCCGCGGTGCGGTTCGCCGGTCGCGCTGGCATGCTCGGACGACCATGACGACGAGCACCACGACGAACGCGGCGTCGGACCTCCCGCCGCTCACCCGGATCTTCCCCCACCCCGCCGGCGACACCACCATCGACGAGGCCTACGCGGTCGAGCGGCACCCGCACCCCGATCGACCATGGGTGGGCCTGTGCATGGTCGCGAGCCTCGACGGCTCGATCGCGGTCGACGGTGCGTCGGGCGGGCTCGGGAACCCGAACGACCTCGAGGTCCTGCTCACGATGCGCCGCGTCGCCGATGTCGTCATCGTCGGGTCCGGCACCGTGTCGGGCGAGGGCTACGGCACCCCGGCGAGCGGCACCCGCGTCGGCGTGGTGACCAACAGTGGTTCCGTCGACACGTCGATCGACCTGTTCCGGTCGGGCGCCGGGTTCGTCATCACGAACGAGCGGGCCACGGTCGAGGGCGACGTCGAGATCCTCCGGGTCGGCGACGACACGGTCGACCTGGTGGCGGCGGTGGCACGCATCACCGAGATCGTCCCCGGTGCGCGCCACGTCCAGGCCGAGGGCGGCGCCACGCTCAACGGCGCGCTCTTCGACGCCGACCTGGTCGACGAGCTCCAGCTCACGGTGTCGCCGATGCTGGTCGGCGGCAGCGGCCCGCGGGTCACGAGCGGCGCGACCGAGGCAACCCGCGGCTTCGAACTCGCCCACGTCCTGACCGACGCCGACCACTACCTCTTCACCCGCTGGCTGAGGCACGCCGGTTGATCCCGCCTCGGGATCCGACTCGTCGCCAGCGGCCCGCAGGGCGGCACGCCGGTGGAGACCCGTGCGTCAGGTGGTCGGCTGGGTGAGCTTGCTCAGGGAGTCGAGTTCGCTCTGGAAGTCGGACGCGGCGTCGAAGTTCTTGTAGACGGACGCGAACCGCAGGTACGCCACCTCGTCGAGTGACCGGAGCTGTTCGAGCACGGCGAGGCCCACCTGACTCGAGGTGACCTCGGGCCCGAACAGCCGCATCTCGTCGTCGACCGCGCTGGCGAGCGCGTCGATCTGCTCGGCCGAGACGGCTCGCCCCTTGCACGCGGCCTCGACGCCGCTGACGATCTTGGCCCGGTCGAACGGTTCGTGCTCGCCCGTCGACTTCACGACGACCAGGCGCTGCTCCTCGACCCGCTCGTAGGTCGTGAACCGGTACTTGCACGCCAGGCACTCGCGACGGCGCCGGATCGCCGACCCCTCGGCCGCGAGCCGGGAGTCGACCACCCGGGTGTCATCGGCGCGACAGGATGGGCACAGCACGCCGTCGACGATACCTCCCTCACACGTCGCAGCTCGGGAAGGATCGGCCGGCGGATCAGGGCAGGACGACGGTCTGGCCGACCTGCAGCGACGGCCCGCCGTTGAGCGATACCAACTTGTCGACGTACCGGGCGATCGACACGTCACCGTGATACTGCCGGGCGATGGACCACAAGGTGTCGCCCGGCTGGGCGATCGTGGTGCCACGTGCCGGCTGGCTCACGGCAGCGGAGGCAGGAACGCTGCCGGAGCCGGCCAGCACGTCATGGGCGGTCACGGCACCCACCGCGACGAACGCGGCCAGGGCGGTGCCGACCACGGCACGGCGACGCCGATAGGTCGCCTCGCTGACCCGGCGCCGGGGGGCGGCGGCGGACATCGGCAGATGGCGGACGGTGATGGCGGCGCTCATGTCGAAAGATCTCCCAACAGATCGGTGTTCGGCGAATCGAACGGCTGTACGGCGAACAGTTGTACCCGAACGGTCGTTCGACGTCAACCCGAAAGCGCACATTTGTTCGATGACCGTTCGATCATCCGTCGCGCGCACCACGTCGCGCGACCGAACACGCGTCTGACGAACGGGTGTTTGACGCGTCGCACGAACATCTGTACGATGACGGCATGGCCGACACCGCCCTCACCAAGCGCCAACGACAGATCCTCGAGTTCATCGAGTCGCAGACGCGCGACCGCGGCTTCCCGCCGTCGGTCCGCGAGATCGGCGAGGCGGTGGGCCTGACCTCGCCGTCCACCGTCCACAGCCACCTCAACAGCCTCACCAAGATGGGGTTCCTGCGCCGCGACCCGACCAAGCCGCGGGCGATCGAGGTCCGCTGGGATCCGAACTCCGGCGTCGCGATGGAACGTCGCCCGGTGCGTCACGTCCCGCTCGTCGGCGACGTCGCCGCCGGCACCGACGTGCTCGCGCAAGAGAACGTCGAGGAGCTGTTCCCGGTCCCGACCGACTTCACCGGCGACGGCGAGCTGTTCATGCTGCGGGTGCGCGGCGAGTCGATGATCGAGGCGGGCATCCTCGACGGTGACTTCGTCATCGCCGTGCAGCAGAGCTCGGCCAACAACGGCGACGTGGTCGTCGCCGGCATCCCGGGTGACGAGGCGACCGTCAAGACCTACCGGGTCGACGGCGACCAGGTCGTGCTCGTGCCGGCCAACTCGTCGATGGAACCGATGGTGTTCGCGCCCGGCGACGTCACGGTCTTCGGCCGGGTCGTCACCGTGATGCGCCGGCTCTGAGCCGGCGTCGGCCGATCAACGGGCCGAGTCAGCCGTCCGCCCGTTCGGGCGGCTCGTCCTGGGCGCCACCCTCGGGTGGCGCCCAACTCGCGTCCCGGGACGACCCGGGGTCGTCCTCGACACCCTGACCGATGCGGTCGTCGACGGTGCCCTCATCCGCAACGCCGCCGTCGGCCGTGCCATCCTCGACACCCTGACCGATGCGGTCGTCGACGGTGCCCTCATCCGCAACGCCGCCGTCGGCCGTGCCATCCTCGA
>JAUHYJ010000408.1 GCA_030425785.1 Acidimicrobiia bacterium
TGTCAGGGCCGTGGAGCAACGCAGCGGTCCAGCCCACGACCTCGTTCTGGATCGAGCGCAGCGACGGGAAGGCCAGCACGTTCAACGCGTTCTCGTGCAGGTACATGACCGCCGCCCGCTCGGCGACCTCGTGCACCGACGGGCCGCCGTCGTACACCATCCCGAAGGTCCGCCCGTCCTGCCAGCGGGCGTCGTGCTCGCGCTTGGCGGCGAGATCACCGACCACGTCGTCGATCGGCCGTCCGTGTTGGGGCAGTTGCGTCGCCATGCCGCCATCTTGGCAGGGCGCGCCCGGCCGTCAGCCGTCAGCCGTCAGCCGTCAGCCGGCAGTGCGCACGGCCTCGGCGAGCGCGCTGCGCATGATCGAGCGGAGCTGGCCCGTGTTGCTCGGCGACCCGCCCGCCACGGTGATCGCCCAGGTGATGCCGTCGGCCTGGTGGAGCACCATGGCGTGGATGTTCTGGATCGTGCCGGTGTGGCCCCACGAGTCGTTCTCGTAGTTGATGATGCCGAGCCCGTAGCCGCCGGGCGGCTGACCCGTGTCGACCCGGAAACGCATCGACCGCGCGGTCTCGGGCGACACCGCCTTCCAGCCCGGCGTGGCGTGGTCGATCGAGTTCACGATCGCGACGAGGTCGGCCGGCGAGGCGTTCCAGGCGCCCGCTGCGCCGAGTGTCTCCATGTAGTTCCGATTCGGGCTGATGGCGTGGCCGACCTCGTCGGGACCGACCTCGTAGGTGCCGGTGATCCGCATGTCGTCGACGCCGAGTGGCTCGAGCAGGCGCTCGCTCACGACCCGCTCGTACGGCTGACCGGTGGCGGCCTCGATGAGGAGGCCGAGCACGCAGTAGCTCATGTTGCTGTACCGGTACGAGCTGCCCGACGACACCCCGCCGGTCAGCCCCTGCGCCGCGGCGTCGCGACACGACGACGCACCGCTCGAGAAGAAGAGGCCTTCGTATTGGGGGAACCCCGCGGTGTGGCTGAGCAACTCGCGCAGCGTCAGGCTCCGCGCGTCGGGGTCGAGCGTCGGCAGGGCCAGGTACTCGGCGAGCAGCTCGCCGACGGGCTCGTCGAGGGTGAGCTCACCGGCCTCGACGAGCTGCATCGCCACGATCGCGGTGATGAGCTTCGAGATGCTGGCGACGCGGAATCGGTCGGTGGTCGCGACCGGCTCGCCGCCGGCCACCCGGGCACCGAACGCCGACTCGTGGACGAGCTCGCCGTCGACCATGACCGCGACACCGAAGGCCTGGTTGCCACCGAGTCGGCGCTCGATCGCGGCGTCGAACGCCTCCCACAGCGACCGGTTCGGCGCGGCCGTGCCGGTGTCGTCGACGATCAGCATCACCGCCGGGTCGACGTCGTCACCGTCACCGGTGGGCAGATCGGGCTCGACGTCGGACGGCAGGATCGGTGCGCCGTCGCGTCCCTCGCCGGCACCGTCGTCGGTCCCGCCGTCGACGACCGTCGGCACGGCCTCCTGGCCGGACGTGAACTCGGGCGTGGGCGGCGCAGCGAGCCGGGCCTGCCCGCACGCGGACGCGACGACCACGACCACCAGCAGCGCCGCGGCACGGCGCCCCACGTCCCAACGTCGTGGCGTCACGCGGACCATCATGCATCCATCGTCACGATTCCCACAACGCGTGAGGGAATGTTCACGCTTTGTGACCACCAGGGGTGACGAACCCGCTCGCCGGGCGACCGAGCGTGAACCTCAGCCTGAGCATGAACCTCGACCTGAGGGTCAGGCGCCGGGGACGGGCAGCGTCTGCTCGACGGTGAGCACCGGTGCGAACAGGTCGCCGAGCCGGTCGACGCGCTCCAGGACCTCGTCGCTCGTGAACCGCAGTTCCGGACCGTCGTCCAGCTCACCGTCGGCACACGCCGCGACCTCGTCCCACGTCACCGGCGTCGACACGGTCGGTTCGGGACGTGCCCGCAGCGAGTACGGGGCGATCGTCGTCTTGTGGAACGCGTTCTGGCTCCAGTCGACGAAGATCTTGCCCGGCCGCTCGACCTTGGCCATCACCGTCGTGACCCGCCCCGGGAGCTGGCGTTCGAGCACCTGACCGACCGCGAGGGCGAAGTCGGCCGCGCCGCCGTGGGTCGCGTCGGGAGTGTTCAGGGGCACGTACATCTGCAACCCCTTCGACCCCGACGTCTTGCACCACCCCTCGAGCCCGACGGCGTCGAGCACGTCGCGGGTCGCCACCGCCACCTGGCAGCACTCGACGATCGTCGCCGGCGCCCCCGGGTCGAAGTCGAACACGAGCGCCCGCGGCACGTCGAGCGCCTCGGCCAGCGCCATCGGAGCGTGCAGCTCGATCGCCGCCATGTTGGCGGCCCACACCATCGCGGCGGGCTCGTCGATCCGGCAGTACTCGATGCCGCCCTTTCGATCACCGGGCCCGAGCGCGACGTCGAGCCACGGCGGCCGGTGGCCCGGGCAGCGCTTCTCGAAGAACCCGGCGGTGTCGGTCCCGTCCGGGTAGCGCCGGAACGTCAGTGCGCGTCCGGTCAGGTGCGGGATCGCGACCGGCGCGACACGAGCCATGTAATCGATGACCTGGGACTTGGTGAACCCGCTCGGATACAAGACCTTGTCGAGGTTGCTGAGCGACAGCTCGCGGCCGTCGACGTCGATGACGACGTCGGCCACGCGCTACGCCGACTTCTTCTTGCGGGCGGGACGCTTCTTCGCCGCGGCGTCGGCGCCCCGAGCCTCTTTCGCCTTGGCGACGCTGGCCTCGAGCGCCGCCATGAGGTCGACGACCTTGGGCTGCTCCGCCGGGGCGTCCGGCAGCGTGAACTCCTGGCCATCGGCCTTCATGTCGATCAGCTCGCGCACCTGCTCGCGGTACTCGTCGCGGTACTTGTCGGGTTCGAAGGCGGCGGTGAGCGAGTCGACGAGCGACTCGGCCATCGCGATCTCCTTCTTGGTCACCTCGATCTCGTCGAGCCCGTCCAGATCCTCGATCGTCGCCGGGTCGACGACCTCGTCGGCGTAGGCGAGCGTCGACATCACGAGCCGGCCCTCCTCGGCGCGGATCGCAGCGGTGTACTGCTTGTTGCGCATCACGAAGCGGCCGATCGCGACCTTGCCGGCGGCCTCCATCGCCTGGGCGAGCAGCACGTACGGCTTGGGGTTCGAGCCGGGCGCCACGTAGTAGGCGGTGTCGAAGTAGACCGGGTCGATCTCTTCGAGGTCGACGAACTCCTCGAGGTCGACCGTCTTGGTGGCGGCGGGGACGAACGGTTCGAGCTCGTCGGGGTCGACGACCACGTAGCGGTCCTTCGCGACCTCGTACCCCTTGACGATGTGGTCGTCGGGGACGACCTCGCCGTCGAGCGCCGACACCTTCTGGTACCGGATGCGGGCCATCGTGCGATCGTCGAGCTGGTTGAACGAGATGTTCTGCTTGCGCACCGCGTGGTACAGCTTGACGGGGATCGCGACGAGTCCGAAGCTGATCGTGCCGTTCCAGACGGGGCGTGCCATGCCTCCATCATGCCCGGATTCCGGCGGCCCGAACCACCGCTAACCGACCGGCGGCGTCGCAGGTCAGGCCTGGTCGAGCACCGCGCGGGCGACGAGATCGGTACCGAACGCCGTCAGGATGGCCAGGTAGAGCAGACCGGTCGCCGCCATCACGGCCGAGTACTGACGTTCGCGGAGCGCGGCGCGGGTGACGAACACGAGCACGATCGTCGTGACCGCACACGCACCCCAGAACCATCCGAGCGTGCCGTTCCAGCCGTCGTCGATCGCTCCCGACCACACGCTGAACATGCCGGTCGGCACGAGGAGGGCGGCGACCTCGAGCGGCCAGATCCAGCCGAGCGCGGTCACCAACTCGTTGAGCAGCCGCCGTGGGAGGCCCGGCTGCACGAGGTACCAGTGCCCGAGCAGCATCGCGTCGGTCATCAATAATTCCTCTTGTCGCTCGCCCCAGGATTACTGGCACGCCTCGCAGTACTCGGGGTTCTCGAGGGAGCAGGCGACGGCCTTCTCGTCGCTCACCGCCGCCTTCTTGGGCAGGCTGCTGTCCACCGTCGCCTTCGCGATGCGGGTCGCGGGCCGCGAGCGCAGGTAGTACGTCGTCTTCAGGC
>JAUHYJ010000409.1 GCA_030425785.1 Acidimicrobiia bacterium
TCCCCTGCTTCCGGGCGTTTAGCTCAGTTGGCTAGAGCATCTCCCTTACAAGGAGAGGGTCGGGGGTTCGAGTCCCTCAACGCCCACTCGTCGCCTGCGGCTCATCGTGGCCGTTGAGGGACCAGTCCCTCGCCGTGATCGCTGGCGTTCAGGCGCCACGCAGGCTCTTCGCCGGTGGTAGCAGCGTGTCGCGACGGGTTCAAGAACCGTGCGGTCACGGCCACGTCGTTCGCTTCGCTCCCCCGTGGGCGGGAACGCACCGTGACCACTGGCGTTCAGACGCCACGCGGGCTTCGCCCGGCCGGGGCGTGCCAGCGTGGCGCGTGGGATTCGTCGGCGGTGCTGCGGCGTGACGTGGACGTGCAGGCTCGGATCGCTGGTCAGTCCTCGGCGGCGTCGCCGGTCACGAACTTCCAGATCTCGCTGAAGTCGCTGTCCGGCATCGTCTCGTCGAACTCGTCCCAGGTCGCCGCCATCGCCTGCATCACCGCGTTGCGGGTGCCGACCTGTTCGGCCACGCTGTTGAACAGCCGCACGTCCTTGGCCATCAGCCGGGTGAAGAAGCCGGTGTCGTACGTCCCGGTGATGACGCGGTTCGGGAACTTGTCCGAGGTCGCCGTGTTGCGACCGCTCGACACGTTGATCACGTCGAGCATCGTCGGCAGGTCGAGGCCGTACGCCCGGCCGAGCGCCATCGCCTCCGACGACGCCGCCAGTGCGCTGGCCGACAACACGTTGTTCACGAGCTTCATCGCCTGGCCGTGCCCGGCTTCCTCGCCGACGTGGAACACGTTGCCGGCGAGCGCCTCGAACACCACCCGGTGCTCGTCGAGGACGTCGGTCGGCCCACCGAACATGAAGGCGATCGTGGCCGCACGCGCACCGGCGACACCGCCCGAGACCGGGCCGTCGCAGTACGTGACCCCGACCGCGGCGAGCCGCTCGGCCGCCGTGCGGGCAGCGACTGGCCCGATCGTCGACAGGTCGACCACCACATCCGCCCGACGATCGTCGGTGGCCACGATCTCGTCGACGATCGCGAGCGACACCGTGCCGTCCGGGACGCTGAGCAGGACCGAATCGGCGCGCCGAGCCACGTCGCCGACCGAGTCGGCGGCAACGGCGCCTGCAGGGAGCCGTTCGTCGGTGCCGGCGGCATCGAAGCACACCATGTCGAAGCCCGCTGACGCGATGTTCTCGGCCATCGGCTTGCCCATGTTGCCGAGGCCGATGAAACCGATCGTGCGGGTCACCCGGTCGCCTCCTCGGCCGGCCCGGGGTCGATGCCCTCGTCGGCCAGCACCTCACGAGCGAGCCGGAACGCCTCGACGCCGGCCGGCACCCCGGCGTACACCATGATCTGGACGAGGGTGTCGCGCAGCTCGTCCAACGTGCAGCCGTTGCGGAGCGCGCCACGGAAGTGCACCTTGAACTCGTGGGCCCGGTTGAGGCTGGCGAGGATGCACAGGTTGTTGAGGCTGCGCTGCCGGTCGGTGAGCACCGGCCGACCCCACACCTCACCCCAGCAGTACTCCGTCACCAGCTTCTGGAACTCGATGTTGAATGCGTCGGCCGTCCCGAACGCACGGTCGACGTACTCCTGGCCGAGCACGCGGCTCCGCGCCTCGAGCCCCGTGTCGAACTTCTCCTGGTCCATCGCCGTACCTTAGGAGGATGCCCACGAGCGAGGATCCGCCGGCGTCCGGCGGCGGCGAACCGGTCTACCGGGTGTTCGCCGTCAAGTACGCCGAACGCGACGCCCGGCGCGGCGAGCACTTCATCGGCGGCGACCCGCACGACGACGAGCCGATGCCGATGGACTACTTCGTCTGGGCCGTCGTCGGCGACGATCGCACGTGGGTCGTCGACACCGGCTTCGGCCCGGCCGACGCCGAGGCACGCGGGCGACGACTGCTCCGCTCGGCTGCCGACGGTCTGGCGTTGATCGACGTCGACGCGGCAACGGCCACCGACGTGATCATCACCCACCTGCACTACGACCACGTCGGCGGGTTCGACCAGTTCCCGGCCGCGCGGTTCCATGTGCAGGACCGAGAGGTCGCGTTCGCCACCGGCCGTCACATGACGACCAGGGCCCTCAACCACGCATTCACCCCACAGCACATCGCCGACTTCGTCCTTGCGGTGCACGCCGGCCGCGTCGTGTTCCACGATGGCGACGCCGAACTCGCGCCCGGGCTGACGTTGCATCATGTCGGCGGCCACACGGACGGGCTGCAGATCGTCCGTGTCCGCACGGAACGGGGCTGGCTCGTCCTCGCCAGCGACGCCAGCCACTACTACGAGAACATGCAGGCCGTCCGTCCGTTCCCGATCGTGTTCGACGTCGGCGACATGCTGAACGGGTACCGGCGGATGGCCGAACTCGCCGATGGACCGGCGATGATCGTCCCCGGCCACGACCCTGCCGTCCTCGCGCGTCACCCAGCCGTCAGCGACGAACTCGCCGGCATCGCCTGCCGTCTCGCCTGAGGGTCGCACCCCGGCGAGCCACCTGGCGCGCACTGGCCCTGGTGCATCCGCGACGGCCGCGACGTCCGTAGGCGGCCTGCATGAGGCGGTCACTGTTGTCGAATCCCTCCACGATGGCGGCGGTCGCCGTGGTCGTCGCGCTGACGGCGGCGTGCACCGGCGAATCGGACGACGCAGACGTCTCGCCCTCGACGAGCGGCGCGCCGGTCACCACCGACGATGTCACCGTCCCCGACGCCGAACCCTCCGATGGTGCGCCGACGACGAGCGAGCCCGCGTCGGCGTTGCCGCCCGTTGCCGGTGACCTGATCGACCTGCTGCCGGCGTCGACGCGGGCCATGGCGCAGGTGGATGTCGCCGGCATGTTCGACAGCGGCGTGCCGGCGGACGACGTGATGGCGATGCTGCGCGGCGAACGCGCCGACCCGGCGTTCGCCGACCTGATCGGTGCCGTCGGACGGCTCGCCGCCTCGGTCGACCTCGAAGCGACCGTGCAGCGTGCGCTCGTCACACAGCCGGCCGACGCCGCGTCCGGCGTGTTCCTCGTCGCCGAGGTGTCCGGCGAGACGCTCGACGACGTGGTCGGCGACGCCGCGCTGTCGCAGGTCGGCACGCACGAGCAGACCGGACACCCCATCTACGTCGACGACGCTGCGAATCACCTCGCGCTGCTTCCCGGCGGGGTGCTCGTCGCCGGTTCGGAGACGGCGGTGGCGGCAGTGCTCGACGTCGCCGCCGGTGCGTCACCCGGCGGAGCAGGCGAGCTGGCGTCGTTCGTCGACCCCGACGCCGACGCCGACATCGAACTCGCCTACGCACTGCCGGGGCCGGCCGTCGTCGACTCGGTCGACGACGTGTCGCTCCGCAGCGCCGTCGCCATGACCGGGACGCTCGACGTCACCGCCGACGGCGTCGACGGTGAACTGGCCTTCCACACCCCGAACGCAGCCGAGTTCGTCGAGCGGTATCGAACGCTGAACGCGCCGTCGACGCAGGGCGCCGACCCGATCGAGCAGCCGCTCGAGCTCGGCGAACCGCTCGTCGGCGACCTCGGACGCGTGGTGGTCCCGCTCGCGCCCATGCCGCTCGCACCCACCTTCGACGAGGTGCGTGCGTCCCGCAACCAGTTCAAGAAGCTGTTCCCGGGCATGGAGGCGTTGGCCTACACCGACCGGGTCGAGGCTCGCGAGGCCGGCGCCTGGCTCGACTTCGTCGTGCTCAGCGAGGCGAACGACCGCACGCCTGCGTCCCCGGGATCGGTGTACCTCCGCTGGGAGTTCCGTGACCAGGCGGCGATCGACGCCTTCGAGGCGAACGAGCTGCCGGAAGGGTTCCGGCTCGCGCCGACGCAGTTCCTCGAATCGGACGACCCCGAGGGCGAGTACTTCCTCGCACTCAACCTGTACAACGCCGGCGGCGGATCGATCGTCGCAGGCACCCGCGCCGAGTGGGACGTGTTCGTGCACGGCCCCGACGGCGCCGACCCGAACGCCGGCGAGCGGCCGCGCTTCATGGTCGTCGACGTGCTCTCCGAGGAGGTCTCGGCCGACCCCGGCAACCTGCTCACCCCCGCGCAGCCGCTGTCACACGAGCTGATCGACGGAACGGTCGTGTCGACGGT
>JAUHYJ010000410.1 GCA_030425785.1 Acidimicrobiia bacterium
GCGCCGAGGAACGGCTCAAGCGGCTGCTCGTGATGCTGCCGTGGCTGATGGAGCGGGGCGAGGTGCCGGTGGCCGAGGCGGCCGAGCGGTTCGCGATGACCGAGACCGAGATCGCCCGCGATCTCGAGTTGGCAGCGATGTGCGGTCTGCCCCCGTTCGTCGACGAGCTCATCGACGTGTTCATCGACGAGGGCATGATCTGGATCGGTGTGCCACGCCTGTTCACGCGCCCCCTCCGGCTGAACTCGATGGAGGCCTGGGAGCTGCTCGCCGCCGGCCGGGCCGCGATGCAGCTGCCCGGCGCGGACGTCGACGGCCCGCTCGGCCGGGGCCTGGCGAAGCTCGCCCGCGCGCTCGGTGAGGACGACACGGTCGGGGTGCGCGTCGAGCTCGCCCGGACCGACCGGGCCGACCGGCTCGCCGCTGCCGTCGACACCGGCGACATCGTCGAGATCGAGTACTGGAGCGCGTCACGCGACGAGACGACGACCCGACGGATCCGTCCACGGCAGGTCTTCCACGATCGCGGCGAGTGGTACGTGAGCGCCGACGACGAGCGTTCGGGCGAGGTGCGGACGTTCCGGCTCGACCGCATCGAGCGGCTCGAACCGACCGGCGAGCACGCCGACGCGTCCGATGGAGCGCTGCCGACGCCGGGGGAGTGGTTCAGCGATGCGAGCATCGCCAGGGTGACCGTCCGGCTGGCACCCGCGGCCCAGTGGATCACCGAGCGCTACCCCGTCGACGAGGTGAGCGACGCCGACGCCGACGGTTGGGTGACGGCACGGCTGCCGGTCGCGAGCGAACGGTGGTTCGTCCGCACGATGCTGCGGTTGGGTCCCGATGCCGAGGTGATCGAGCCCCGAGACGCCGGCGACGCCGTGGTCGAGGCCGCCCGCGAGATCCTCGGCCGCTACCGCTCGTAGTGCGTCGCGAGACCGGCCTCGTCGGTGATCTCGTGCGCCGCGAGCAGGTGGGGGAGCACCAGCGCCGTCGCGCGGGCGTCGTACACCGCGTCGTGCGGACGGTCGTTGACCACGCCGTACCGATCGCACAGATCGCCCAACCGGTGCGACAGCTCGCGGTCGGGGTCGAGACGGCGCGACAGCCAGAGCGTGCACAGCCGTCGGGAGGCGTCGAGTTCGACGCCCTGGCGTGCCGCCGCGCGCTCGAGGAAGGTCCAGTCGAACGACATGTTGTGGGCGACGACGACCGTGCCGTCGACCCGTCGCGCGAACTCGGCCAGGACGGACGGCTGATCGGGTGCGTCGCGCAGCGACCGACGGGTGATGCCGTGCACCCGACGCGGACCGGTGCGCTGCCACGGCCAGCGGAGACGCACGAGCGTCGACCACTCGTCGACGATCTCGTCGTCGACGAGCCTGGCCACGGCCAGTTGGAGGATGCGGTGCCGCCGGGTCGACAGCCCGGATGTCTCGATGTCGATCACCGAGAACGGCGGCAGCTGACTCACGGCGTCCACGGTAGCCAGGGGGTGCGACAACGACCGTGTGGTCGCCGGTGTCGCACCGGGGACCACGACGGCGGCGTCGGCTCGGCTCACAGCAACTCGGCGGCGAGGCTGGCGACGCTACTGCGCTCGCAGGCCGTCAGCGTGATGTGACCGAAGCAGGTCTGGCCGCCGAACGCGTTCGTCAGGACGGCGAGGGCGTTGTTCGTCTCGCCGAGGTACGGCGCATCGATCTGACTCGTGTCACCGGTGAAGACCACCTTCGTGCCGTCACCGATGCGGGTGAGGATCGTCCGCAGCGTCGTCGGTTCGAGGTTCTGGGCCTCGTCGATCACGACGATCTGGCGCTGGAGCGACCGGCCGCGCAGGAAGGTCACGGACTCGAGCGACAGCTGACCGCGGGCGGTGAGTTCCTCGATGAGTCGCCGGGCGTCGTGGCTGCTGTTGCGGTCGGTGAGGGCGACGATCGCGTCGTGGATGGCCGACATCCACGGATCGAGCTTCTCCTCGAGGCCGCCGGGCAGGAACCCGACATCGGCCCGGCCGACCGGGACCAGGGGGCGGTAGACGGCGACCCGCTCGTAGCGCTGGTGCTCCACGACCTGCTCGAGTGCGGCCGCGATGGCGAGGATCGTCTTGCCGGTGCCGGCTCGACCGTCGAGCGCGACGACGGAGACGTCGGGGTCGAGCAGCAGTTCGACCGCGAACCGCTGCTCCTTGTTGCGTGGACGCAGCCCCCACGGTTCGGGTGCGGCGTGGCCGAGCAGGACGAGCTCGTGCGCGACCCGGCGCACCAGCGCTGACTGCGAGCCGGAGCGCAGGACGGCGAACTCGTTCTCGGCGAGGAGGCCGTCGTCGCCGACCGCGTCGAGCGCCACACCGCCGGCGGCGTACAGACAGTCGACGATCTCGTGGGCGACGTCGAGGATCATCCAGCCGACCGGGCGTTCGGAGCGGCCGTTCGTGCTCGGCTCGTGGGCGGCCGCGTCGATCCCGAGGGGCGCCGCCTTGATGCGCAGCGCCGCGTCGTTCGACACCATCCGCGTCGGCGCCTTGGCCGCCTGACCGAGTGCGGCGCCGATGATCCGGTTGTCGGGCGTGGCGGGATCAAGCCCGTGCTCGATCAGCAGGTGCTTCTGGATGCCGTTGACCTCGATCTGGAGCGTGCCGTCGCCGAGCGGCACGGGCGTGGCGAGCGAGCCGCCGTGCCGGAGCCGCAGCTCCTCGAGATGCCGGAGCGCCGTGCGCGCCGCGCGCCCGACGTCGTCGGGTCGTGTCTTGAGACCGTCGAGCTCCTCGATGACGGTGAGCGGGATCACCACGTTGCACCCACCGAACGACTGGACACAGGTGGGGTCGGCGACGAGGACCGAGGTGTCGAGCACGATGCGGGTCGTCTGCCGGTGCACCTCCTCCGACGAATCGATCTGGGTGTGATCGTGCGGGAGGAGATCGGTCACGAAGAACCTCGGGAGATCAGGCAGGCCGGGGGCCTGGCGAGGGGAGCGGGCGAAGGTGCTGCAACGCAGCTTGTTGTAGTGAATCGGCGGGTGCGAGTGGTGGATGCCCGCTGAGCAGGCACAATCGGGCGATGACGACGCGTCGAATCGGCTGCGCCGATGGCTGACGATCGCCCGGATGACCGGGTTGCGGATCGGGCGGCCGGCGCCGGGTGCGTGTTCTGTGAGATCGTCGCCGGCGATCGCCCCGGCGAGATCGTGTACGCCGACGACGTGGTCGTGGCGTTCCTCGACCACATCCCCCTGTTCCCCGGGCACACGCTCGTCGTCCCGCGCCGACACGTCGTCACCCTGCCCGACCTGGCCGACGACGAGGTCGGTGCGTTCTTCCGCCGGGTCAGGGTCGTCGCCGACGTCGTGCCGACCGCGCTCGACGCCGAAGGGACGTTCGTGGCCAACAACAATGTGGTCAGCCAGAGCGTCGCCCACCTCCACGTGCACGTCGTGCCGCGACGTCGCGGTGACGGCCTGCG
This sequence comes from Acidimicrobiia bacterium, assembly GCA_030425785.1. GTDB lineage: Bacteria > Actinomycetota > Acidimicrobiia > Acidimicrobiales > Ilumatobacteraceae > Ilumatobacter. The sequence goes on from JAUHYJ010000410.1 coordinate 3,465, forward strand.
CGGCTTCTTCTGGCCGCGGCACCGGTACGCCGATGGCGAGATGGCGTCGACGGGCGACCTCCTGCGCAGGGCATTCGCGACGGTGAGCGTCGACGACGCGCCCTGAGACCGTTGTGCCGTAAGGCTTCGAACCGGCGCCGATTGCATGTGCAACCACATCGGTAGTTGCATACATGTAGTTTCGAGCGTTTGATGGGCCATGCCCGAGGGGCATGAGGGGCGGGGTCACCTGCTCCGGAACATCCGAAACGTGAAAAGGACATGACCATGACCAAGGCAGAACTCGTCGAGGCTGTTGCGGACGCCGCGGGCGTCTCCAAGGCTGACGCCGAGCGCACCATCGGTGCCTACTGGGACGCCGTCGTCGGCGCCGTCAAGTCGGACGACAAGGTGTCGTGGCCGGGCGTTGGGTCGTTCAGCCTGACCCACCGTGCCGCGCGCGAAGGCCGCAACCCGCAGACCGGTGAGAAGGTACAGATCAAGGCCTCGAAGGCCATGAAGTTCACCGCCAGCTCGACGCTCAAGAGCGAGTTGAACTGAGCTGATGGCCGCCGCAAAGAAGCCCGCCGCGAAGAAGAAGGCCGCGGCGAAGAAGGCTCCGGCCAAGAAGAAGGCAGCCGCCAAGAAGAAGGCAGCCGCCAA
>JAUHYJ010000411.1 GCA_030425785.1 Acidimicrobiia bacterium
CGCACGTGCTGCCGACCTTCGCGGTCATCCCGGGGCTCCGGGCGATGGGGCACGCCATGCAACAGATCGACATCAACCTCGCCGCCCTGCTTCACGGTGAGCAGTCGGTCGTGGCCCACCGCGCGCTCCCTGCCGCGGCGACCGCCACGGTCACCGGCCGGGTCGCGAACGTCTGGGACAAGGGCAAAGCGGCCGTGATCGAGTTCGAAGGGTCGGCGGCCGACGACAGCGGACCGCTGTTCGACGTCACAGCGAGCCTGTTCGTCATCGGCGCCGGCGGCTGGGGCGGCGAGCGCGGGCCGAGCGGCTCGGCGACGGCGCAGCCCCCCGAACGGGGGCCGGACATCGTCATCGAGCGCGAAACCCGGCCGGAGCAAGCCGCGATCTACCGACTGTCGGGCGACATGAACCCGATGCACATCGACCCCGACTTCGCCACCAAGGCCGGCTTCCCAGGGCCCTTCAACCACGGTCTGTGTACGTTCGGCGTCGTCGGGCACAGCGTGCTGACGGGGTGGTGCGATGGTGACGCCGGCCGTCTGGCGTCGATCTCGGGCCGTTTCGCCGATCAGGTGTGGCCCGGTGACACGATCGTCACCCGGATCTGGGACGACGGCGATGTCGCCGTGGTCGAGGCCAGGACGCAGCGCGACAACATCGTGATCTCGAGCGGCCGGGCGACACGCCGGTGACCGTCACGGCTCGCACGCCGGTGCTCGTTGGAGTCGGTGAGATCACCAACCGCGGCGCCGATCTCGTCGACCCGATCACACTCGCATCCGAGGCCGCCCGGCGAGCCTTCGACGACACCGGCGCTGCGATCGCCCACCGGATCGACACCGTGGCGACACCCGGCATCCTGCTGATCCCACGCGACCAACCCGCAACGCGCATCGCCGACGCGCTCGGGATCGGCGCGCCCCGCCGGATCAGCTGTCCGGTGGGCGGCAACACCCCGCAGTACCTCGTCGAAGTGCTCGGACGCGAGATCATGGACGGATCCGTCGACGCCGCACTGATCGTCGGGGCGGAGAGCGGCGCGTCCGCGCGGCGCCAGTCGTCGTCACGCCCACTCCCCGAACCAGCCCCCGCGCACAGCGAGGACGAGTCGCTCGGGGATGCTCGCCCCGGTCTCAGCCCGGCCGAGCACGCCGCAGGTCTGCGCTGGCCGCACGAGGTGTACCCGATCTTCGAGTCCGCGATCGCCGCTCGCGCCGGGCGCACGCTCCACGAGCAGCGCGCATGGCTGGGCCGGCTGATGGCACCCTTCACCGAGGTCGCCGCACGTCAGCCGTACCAGGCGTGGTTTCCCGTCGCGCGCACACCTGAGGAGCTCTCGACCGAGACGCCCGGCAACCGGATCGTGTGCGAGCCGTACACGAAACTCCTGAACAGCATCCTCACCGTCGACATGGCCGCGGCATTCGTGCTGGTGGCGGCCGAGGTGGCCGAGGAGCTCGGTATCAGACGCGACCGGTGGGTGTTCCCGTGGGCCGCAGCCACGTGCAACGACGTGTACTTCCCGGTGCAGCGACCCGAGCTCGGCCGCTCACCAGGCATCCGGGCCGCCGGCGACGCGATCCTCGACGCTGCGGGGCTGACGGCCGACGAAGTCTCGTGGTTCGACCTCTACTCGTGCTTCCCCTCGGCGGTCGAGGCCGCGGTCGAGGCCCTCGGCCTCGATCCCCTCGATTCGCGTGGGCTCACCGTCACCGGCGGCCTGCCGTACCACGGCGGGCCGGGCAACAACTACGTGACCCACTCGATCGTGGCGATGGCGCAGCGTTGCCGAGCGAAGCCCGACGGCGTCGGCCTGGTGTCAGGTCTGGGTTGGTACATCACGAAGCACTCCCTCGGTCTGTGGTCCGCGACGCCCCCACCCAACGGATTCCAGACGCCTGACACCTCCACGGCGCAGGCCGCGATCGACGCGACGGCTCTGCCCGTCGCGGCCCCGGGTGAGGCGAGCGGTTCGGCGACCATCGACGGCTACACCATCGTCCACGACCGTGATCGCGGCCCCTCCGAGGTGCCCGTGTTCGCCCGCCTCGCCGACGGACGGCGCGTCGCCGCCCGGAGCACCGACCCGGCGGTCGCCCGCGAACTCTCCGGCGGGCAGCACGTCGGCCGGGCCATCGACGTGCGTGTCGGCGCCGAGCTGGTGGAATTCGAGCTGGCATGAACGCCGATGCACTCGTCCTGACCGGCCCCCGCACACTCGAGCGGCGCGCGTTCCCGCTCCCCGACCTCACCCCCGACTCGGCACGCCTGCGAATCGAGGCGTGCGGGCTGTGCGGCACCGACCACGAGCAGTACAGCGGCCACCTGCCAGCTGCGTTCTCGTTCATCCCGGGCCACGAGATCGTCGGCGTGGTCGAGGAAGTCGGCGACGCTGCCGCCGCCCGCTGGGGGGTCACCGAGGGCCAGCGTGTCGCGGTCGAGGTGCTCCGGTCGTGCCGAGAGTGCGAGCCCTGCGCCCGGGGCGAGTACCGCCGGTGCGTTCGCAACGGCCTCGCGACGATGTTCGGATTCGTCGACGCCGACATCGAACCCGGGCTGTGGGGCGGCTACGCCACCCACCTCCACCTCCCGGCAGATGCCATGCTCCTGCCCATCCCCGACGACCTCGATCCGGTCCTCGCCACGGTGTTCAACCCGCTCGGCGCCGGCATCCGGTGGGGTGCGACGATCCCCGAAACCGATGACGGCGACGTCGTCGTCGTGCTCGGGCCCGGCATTCGCGGTCTGTGCGCGGCCGTCGCCGCCAAGGAGGCGGGTGCGTCGTTCGTCGCGATGACCGGGCTCGGCGAGCGCGACGCGGACCGTCTCGCGCACGCGTCGGCGTTCGGGGTCGACCTCACCATCGACGTCGCCTCCGACGACCCGGCCGTCGCCCTCAAACGGGCGACCGGTGGGCTCGCCGACGTCGTCGTCGACGTGACCGCCAAGGCCCCGTCGGCGTTCGCCCAAGGCGTCGCGCTCGCCCGGCCCGGCGGGACGATGGTCGTGGCCGGAACACGCGGCGGCGGCGGCGCGCCGTCGTTCGAACCTGACCACGTCGTCTACAAGGAGCTGCGCGTCATCGGCTCGCTCGGCGTCGACTACCCGGCCTACCAAGCCGCGATCGACCTGCTCACGACGCGTCGCTGGCCGTTCGAACAGCTCTCCCGACAGGTCGTCGGCTTCGACGAGCTCCCACAACTGCTCGACGTCATGTCGGGCACCGACACCACCGCCACGCCCCCACTGCACGGGGTCGTGGTCCCACCCACCTGACAACGCGGGCGAACCCGCCCGGAAAGGTCGACACGATGACCGACGGACAACGCATCCAGATGCTCGACGTCGACGAGGCCAAACGGCGCGCCGCCGAGCGAGGCATCCCCGAGAACATGGCCGAGCTGTCCGTGTTCCGGATCGCGCTCCACCAGCCCGGCGTCGCCGCCGGCCTCAACGGGATGCTCCACGAGCTGCTGTGGAAGGGCGTGCTCGACGCGCGCCTGCGCGAGCTGGTGATCATGCGCATCGGGTGGGCGACCGGGTCGGTGTACGAGTGGACCCAGCACTGGCGGGTCGCCCGCCTGCTCGACGTGCCCGAGCACGACCTGCTCGCGGTCCGCGACTGGCAGCGCGCCGACCACTTCGGACCGCAGGAACGAGCCGTGCTCGCCGCCACCGACGACACCCTGCGCGACGGCACCATCTCCGACGCCACGTGGGTGGCGTGCCGTTCGGCGTTCGACGACGATCCGGCAATGCTGGTCGAGCTCGTGGCAGCGATCGGGAACTGGCGGCTCTTCTCGGCGCTCCTGCAATCGCTCGACGTCCCCCTCGAGGACGGCGTCGAACCGTGGCCACCCGACGGCTCGGTCCCCGGCGGACCGGAAGCACCGTGAGCGGCTGGAATCTCGCCGACATCTGGGAGGCCGCGGCCGCCCAGCTCCCCGACGCGCCGTTCTCGCGGCAGGGTGACCGCGCGATCGCATGGTCCGACGCCGACCTGAGAGCCGACGGCGTCGCCTCGTTCCTGCTCGACCACGGCGCCGGCCACCAGGACAAGGTCGCGCAGTACCTGTACAACTGCCCG
>JAUHYJ010000412.1 GCA_030425785.1 Acidimicrobiia bacterium
GGCCCACCCAACCGTGCCGCCGCCTGACGGGCGGACGCACCTTGACAACCGAACCATCGGCCCCGACCGGGCCGTCACGCGTCATCGCAGCGGCGCGGGGCCCGGCGGTCGTGGGTGATTACCTGCGGTGGGTCGACACGGTGACGGTGTCGAACGAGACCTCGGCCGTCTCCATCAGCACGTCACTGTCGATGGCGTCGAGCGGTGAGTAGCGCAGCGCGACCAGGTGGCAGCCCTCGAACGCCCAGGTCGTCACCGGCTTGCCGGCATCGTCCAGCACGGTGACGTCGACGTCGTGTGAGCCCCGCAGCAGGGCGGCTCGCTCGTGGGACCACCAGTCGGAGAGCTCGGTCGCCCCCGTGTGACCACGACGGAGCACCAGCAGCTCGTCGGGCGCCGGGTGGTCAGCCGACGACGTGCCGGGTGTCGGGCCAGGCGCCGTGCCGGGTGTCGAGACCGATGGCCGGGGTGGTCGCCCGAGCGTCGGCACCTCCGGCTCGCCGACCCGCAGCACCGGCAGGATCACCTGTCGGCACGCCAGCTCGAACTCGTCCTGCACGCCGCGCCTCGGCCCGCGCCGGGTCACCCGCACGACGAAGTTGCGACCGCCGACGAGGGTGTCCTCGTTCATCCGGCGGTCACTCGATGTCCAGGCCCTCGTGGGCGAGCACCAGCTCCTCGACGGCGACGTCGCTGCTGCCGCCCTGCAACGGCCCGCTGACGTGCCGGACCGGGCGGGCGTTGCGGAGCTTCCACGACATGACCGGGTTCTGCTCCTCGCCGAGCAGCGTGATCACCACCGACCGCTGCGCCTGGCCGCGGATCGACGCCTCGATCCACTCCCACAGCCGGAGCGAGCCGATGATGCCCCGCTTCAGCGTCACGTCGCCGTACGTCGTCAGCCCCGTCAGCTTGCGGGGTGAGTTCACCTTGTCGCTGCCCGTCCGATACTCGATCACCTCGATGCTGACGTCGAGGCCCGACACCTCGGAGAACGCACCGTCCGGGCCGGCCGGCTCGACACCGTCACCGAGCTCGACCAGGAAGTTGAAGTTGCCGTATGGGTGCTCGCGCATGACCGCCATGCCATCCGATGCTGCCAGACGGCGCTGGTCGCGTCGGCGGAATATCTCGCTCGGGTCACGCGGCGCTCGACCACCGCTTGATCGCCGTCGAGTGCGGCCACGCGAGCGCCACCGGCGGGCTCAGGCGGGTGAGGCGGTCCGCCACCCACGGCACCTTCACCGTCTCGAACCACCACACCCAGTTCCACCGCCGGATCGGCCGCAGGGCGCTCGCCGCCGCTGCCGCCGGGTCGCCGCCGCGCAGGATGGCCTCGGCCGCCGCGGTGCCGGCGACGGCCGACCCCGTCATCCCGTCGGCGTAGTACGCCGCGATCCCCGGCGTCACCGCCCGGCGCAGGTCGAACACGCCGCCCGACTTCGACTCCGGCGCGGTCCACGGCGGTGCCGGCACCCAGGCCCGACCGATCGTCTCGTCGACGTCGACCGGCTCGAGGCCCGACGCCGCACCGATCGCCAACAGCTCGTCGGTCAACACGTCGAGCTCGGCGTCCTTGCGGTCGCCCTCGGTCCGCAGATCGATCGGGCGGGCCATGATCCCGTACCACGACGCCTCCGGGCTCAGCGCGTCGGCGAACGGGGTGTAGTAGCCGACGTCGATGCGTCCGTCCCGCCGCACGAGGGGTGCCAGCGCCGTCCGCTCATCCATCGGCGGACGAACGCCGTCACCGACGGTGCGGAACGGCACCTGTGCGGCGGCGATGCCCCAGCCCGACGTCGCCCGACCCCCGACCAGGTCGCCGGCCCGCGTCGCGTCGACGATCAACGGCCGCGACCCGAGCGCCAGGTCGCGGGCCTCGGCAGCCGACATCGGCGCGTCGGGTACGACCGTCACCCCGGCCGACAGGCGGGCGATCGCGGCGGCCGTCGCCGAGTTCCGGAAGCCGTACACGATCGGTCGATCGAGCCGGCCACGATGGTTCTGCCACGGCCCGACCCGCGAGAACCGGGCCGTCCCGTCGGCGACGTCGGCCATGCACACGGTCTGGCGCGTGGCGACCGGCGCCTGCCCCGGGGTCACCGCATCGACGAACTCGTCCAGCGTCACTCCCAGCGCGTACGCGATGAAATCGGCCGCGTACCCGCGCAGCGACACGCCCGCTTTCAGGCGGCGGTCCTCGGTCACCGGCGGCCCGGCGAGCACGACCTTGCCCGCGAACCGCGGGTCGCGCGCCAGCCGGGCGGCGAAGGTGTGGGTGGTGATCCCGTTCCCACCGACGATCACCACGCTGTCGTAGTCGGTCCCGGTGTCCGACTCGCACCAGCGGTCGAGCTGGCGTTCGACGGCCGCCCGTCGAGCGGCGTCGCGCGGACCGGGCCGGCGGCCGGCGTCTCCGAGGTCGGTGGGTTCGGTGGTGGTGATGGTCATGGCGTCCTCCAGTCGTCGTGGCGACGGTACGGACGGCGCCCGAGGGGTAGCATCCCCCGCACGGGGGGTTCGCATGCCGAACACACCGGCCGGTCGGGGGACCGGTCGCACACAGCCGACGATGGGCGATCCGACGATCGAGCGCGCCGCCCGACTCGTCGGCCGGCTCACCGATCAGCCGGTGCGCGACGAGACCGTGCTCGTCCAGCGACTCGGCGCCGCCGACCGGCTCATCGCCGAACGCGTCGACGCCGGCGCGATCGACACCACCGAGGCGTTCGAGCTGCTCCGCGACGCCCACGTCCTGCACCGCCTGCTCGTGCGCCGCCGCGCCACGAGCGAGTCGGGCACGTCGGGTGCCTCACGCACCGACCTCCTCGCCCACGCTGCCGTCGAACTGTGTGACGAGTTCGGCTTCGACCGGGCGATGACCTTCGCCGTCGGCGCGGGCGTGCTCGACCCGGTCGCGACCCGCTTCGTCGAGCGGCCCGAGTGGTCCGACCGGGTGCACCGCTGTGCGCTCGCCGAACCTCCCCGCCTCGACCTCGCCGTGCACGAGTCGGCGGTGGTCGACGGCTGCCGCACGATCGTCGTCGAGGACGCCCAACACGACCCCGGCTCGTGGAAGCCGGTCGTCGTGCCCTTGCGCACGTCGTCGTACGCGGTGGCGCCGGTCGTGGTCGACGGGGTGACGGTCGGGACGATCCACGCCGATCGCTGGTTCCGTGCCGGCGACGTCGACGAGCGCGACGTCGACCTCGTCGGCCTGGTCGGCCACGAGACGTCACGACGCCTGCAGCTGGCCGCCGACCGTGCCGCGGCCCGACCGGCGCTCACCCGCCGCCAGATCGAGATCCTCGAACTCGTGGCGCTCGGCCGCAGCAACGCCGACATCGCCGCCGAGCTCCTCATCTCGCCCGAGACGGTGAAGTCGCACCTCAAGCAGACGTTCGTCGCGCTCGGCGTCGGCTCACGAGCCGAGGCGGTCGGCCGCTGGTTCGATCTCGATCTCCCGTCGCGCGGCTGAACCTCGTCCCACCCGGCCGGCGCCCCGGAGTCCACCGCCATCGCTCGACCGCTCCCGGACGCACGGGTCGGGCAACCCGACTCGGCCCGCCGGACCGACGTGGCCGCATCGACGCCATGCTCGCTCGCACGTCGACGACAGATCCGCAGGTTGGTCATGCTCGCGACGCCATGAGGCCTGCCGCTGGCAGTCAGTTCGAGGTGACGCCGCGGTAGGTGGTGGGCGCCGACGGCTTGCGCGTCGCGCCCGTCCAGCGGGCGGCCAGCTCGGGGATGTCGTCGTGGTAGCCGAGCACCACCACCACGTCGCCCGGCTCGATCGTGTGCGTCGCCGGCGGGTGCATCACCGTCTCGCCGTCGGCCCCGCGGATCCCGACGATCAGGTAGCCGTGTGCGCCGCGCACCTCGATCTCGGCCAGCGTCTTGTACGCGAGTGGCGAGCTGCCGTCGATCGGCAGCTCGTCGAACCGCAGGCCGATCTGGTCGAGGTCCTGCCCGGCGCCCGAACCGTCCGACAGTGCGTCGAGCAGCTCCTCGGCCGACGGTCGCAGGATCAGCTGCGAGATGCGAGCAGCACCGATCGTCGTGGTCATCACCACGGTGTCG
>JAUHYJ010000413.1 GCA_030425785.1 Acidimicrobiia bacterium
GTGACGCCGCCGATCGTCGATCGGCGCCCGCTCGGCGAGCGGATCCTGCTCGACACCCGCTCGAAGGGCTCCGAGCGCGTCGCGCTCGCCACGCTCGCCGCACACCTCGCGCGGGCGAACGACGGCATCGTGCAACCGTACGGCGTGTCGGGCGACGGCATGCTCGACGACACCCAACGCGACGTCGACGCCGCCGTCGCCCGGGTGGCAGCGATCGGCCTCGACGCCGACGGCGTCGTGAGGGTCGACGACTCCTTCGTCGACGCCACCGTCGGCTTGTCGAAGCAGCTCGACGCATCGGCCGTGGTCCTCGACTGGAGCGGGCCGAGCGTCGTGAACGACTATCTGTTGGGCGACGACATCGACGGGGTGGGAGGGGCCGCGGTCGTGCCGACGATCGCAGCGCACGTCCTCGGGCCGTGGCACCGCGTCGTCGTCCACCTGCGCGCACCGTCCGCTGCGTGGGAACGCCTCGACGCCGAGCTCGCCCTCGAGACCGCGCACGCGGCCCGGGGCCGCTCCGGCCGGCCGCTCACCGTGCTGTGCAGCGACGACGATCTCGTCGCGCAGCTGCTCCCGGGCCCCGCAGTCGACGAACTCGTGACCGTCCTCCGCGACGACGAGGAGCACGCGGCGGTGATCGACGGCCTGCAACCCGACGACCTGCTCGTCGTTCCGGCGCACGTCATCCGAGACGTGCCGCCTCTGCGTGCGATCCGGTTGAAGCGGACCCTGCAGAACGTCAACATCGTGGTCGTCGGCGGACCGCATCGACTGGTCCTCACCCAGTCGGCGGCGCACCGCGCGGTCTCCCCGAACATGCTCCCGACGCGTCGCGGATGATCGTCGCGGTGGCCGGGCACGCCCCTGACCCCCGCCGACCCGGCGTGTCGTAGAGTTCGCCCCGGTGCACCCCGACGACGAACCTCGCCACCGCGACGTGCCCCTGTGGATCCACCGGGTCTCGCGTGTCTCGTGGGCCTTCATCGGTGGTGCCATCGCGGCGTCGATCGTGATCGTCCTGCTCGCGTCCCTGAGCGAGCTCGTCATCCCGCTCGTCATCGCCGTCGTCGCCGCCGTGGTGTTCGCGCCGACGGTCGACCGTCTCGAGGACCACGGGCTCCCGCGGGCGATCGGCGCGGCGGCCGTCACCTCGATGATCGTCGCCGCGGCCGTCGCGATCGTCGTGCTGGTGGCGGTCGGCGTCGTCGACCACGCCGACGAGCTGGCCAGCCGACTCGATCGAGCGTGGGTCGAGATCGCCGACACGGTCGACACGCCGGCGATCTCGGACTACTTCGCCGACCGATCGACCGACCTCGACCCGTCGACGTCGACGCTGCTCCGCGGCGTCGGCACCCACATCGGCTCGCTGATCGACTCGGCGGTCGGGCTGATCTCGGGGCTGATCCTCGCGCTCGTGATCCTGTACTACCTCCTGAAGGACGGGCGCACGATGGTCGACGGCGCCGTCGCCCGGCGCGCCCCCGCGCAGCAGGAGCAGGCATCCCGGATCGTCCGGCACTCCGCCATGACGATCCGCGCCAACGCCCGCGGCCGGACGATCCTGGCTGCGGTCCAGGGCGCCGCCGTGTTCGCCGTGCTGTGGACGATGGACGTGCCGCTCGCGTTGACCATCGGCATCGTCAACTTCATCGGCGCGTTCGTGCCGTACCTCGGTGCCTTCCTCGGTGGCGCGTTCGCCGTGCTGATGGCGCTGTCGGAGGGCGGCATCCCCCTCGCGCTCGGTGCGCTCGCGGTCGTGCTGTTCGTCAACCTCGTGTTGGAGAACCTGCTCGAACCACGCCTGATCGGCTCGTCGATGCGCCTGCGACCGGTGGTCGTGTTGGTCGCGACCGTCGCCGGCGGGTTGGTGGCCGGGCTCGTGGGCCTCATCCTCGGCGCGCCGATCTACGCCATCGTCTCGAACCTCCTGCGCGAGCTCCGCACGACCGGCTTCTTCGACGGTGCCGAGCTCGCCCCCACCGTCGGCCCGGCCGACGACCCTGCGACACCGGGAGCCTGACCATCCGATTCCCGTTCACGCGTCCACGCTCGCTCCTCGATCGGCGATCGGCCCGCGACGACTCGTTGGCCGGGCTCGTGCTCGGCGTCGAGAGCGTGCCCGACGGGCTCGCGTCCGGCCTGCTCGCCGGCGTGAACCCGGTCGCCGGCCTGTACGGCTACCTGTTCGGCCTGGTGGGTGGAGCGCTCGTGACGAGCACTGCGTTCATGGCGGTCCAGGCCACGGGGGCGATGTCGATCATCGTCGCCGACGTCGGGCTGGGCGACCGTGACGATCCGGCACGCTCGCTGTTCACGCTCACGATCGTCACCGGCCTCGTGATGGTCCTCGCCGGGATCCTGCGCCTCGGGCGGTTCCTCCGATTCGTCTCCAACTCGGTCATGACCGGCTTCGTCACGGCCGTCGGCGTGAACATCGTGCTCGGTCAGCTCGGCGACTTCACCGGCTACGCCGCATCGGGCAGCGGTCGCATCACGCGAACCCTCGATCTGCTCCTCCATCCCGGACGCATCGATGTCCCGACGATCACGGTCGGGTTGGTCACGGTCGTGGCCATCGTCGTGCTGCAGCGGACGCGGCTCGGCGCCCTCGGCCTCGTCGTCGCCGTCGTCGCCGGCTCGGCGCTGGCCGCGGTGCTGCGATGGTTCGACCACGACATCGCGCGGGTGGGCGACGTCGCCGACGTCCCGCGATCGCTGCCACTGCCGAAGCTGCCGCTCCTGGCCGAGGTCCCCGGGTTCCTCCTCCCCGCAGCCTCGCTGGCGTTCGTCGGCCTGGTGCAGGGCGCCGGCGTCTCCGCCGGGTTCCCCAACGCCGACGGGTCTCGCTCCGACGCGTCGCAGGACTTCGTCGGGCAGGGCGCCGGCAACCTGCTGTCGGGATTCTTCCAGGGCATGCCCGTCGGCGGATCGATGTCCGCGAGCTCGCTCGTCGCGCAGGCGGGGGCCCGCACGCGCGGTGCACTGCTCTACGCCGCGCTCGTGATGACGTTCGTCATCGTGGTGCTCGGTTCGGCCGTCGAACGGATCGCCATGCCCTCGCTCGCCGGCCTGCTCATCGTGGTCGGGGTCGGCACGGTGAAGCCACGCAAGGTGCTCGGCATCGCACGGACGGGTCCGGTCCCCCTCACCGTGATGTCGATCACCTTCCTGCTCACGGTCGTGATCCCGTTGCAGTACGCCGTGCTCGTCGGCGTCGCCCTGTCGGTCCTGCTGTTCGTGATCGGCCAGTCCTCGCGTCTGACCCTGCGGCGGATCGAGATCGACGACGGCCGGATGCGAGAGACCGAGATGCCTGCCGAGCTCGGTGTCGGCGACGTCGTGGTCGTCCAACCGTACGGACCCATCTTCTTCGCGACCGCGCCCGTCCTGCGCGACCAACTGCCGGCCGTGACGACGGCGACCGATGCGTCGGTGGTCATCCTGCGCGTCCGCGGTGCCGACGACGCCGGCGCGACGCTCATCGACGTCCTGCGTGCCTACGCGACATCGCTGCGCGACGCAGGGAGCAAGCTCGTCATCGTCACCGACAACGAGCGCCTGGCCACCCAGCTCGATGCGACCGGCGTCGTGGGCCACGACGACATCCATCGCAGCTCCGAGTACCTGGGCGACACCGTCCGCGCCGCCCACGCGGCGGCGCTGGACTGGTCCGCGAGCCACCGGAGGGACGAATGATCCTGTGGGCCAGCGTCGTCGGCGCGATCCTCGTCACGGCCGGCGCGGTGGGGCGATTCCTGAGCCGAGCCCGGCCACCGAAGCGGCGCGACCCGGACTGGGGTGACTGGCCGCCCGATCACATGGCGCAGTGACCCTGACCACTCAGCCGTCGACGGCGTCGGCGAGTCGCGGGTGGATGCGCCCGTCGAACCGATCGGCGAGGGCCGAGCGTGCGATCTGGTCGCGCGCGCGTCGGTGCACCCTGGCGAGGTGCAGCTCGATCCCCTGCTCGCGCAGCTCGTCGTCGAGCCCTTCGAGCAGCTCGGCACCCGACGTGTCCAGATCCGCGACCATCTCGGCGTCGACCACCAGGCGCTGCATCGCTGGATGGCGT
>JAUHYJ010000414.1 GCA_030425785.1 Acidimicrobiia bacterium
CGGGTCGTGTCCGGACGTCGACCGGCTCCTGACCGGGCCGAGACCACGGTCGGGCCCGGCGTCGGGTTCTCCGTGTTCTACGCTGGCCGCAGCACCGGACACCGACGCCGGCGACATCCGCCCGCATCCCACGACATCCCGCGCCGCATCAGTCGTCGCATCACCCGTCACATCACCCGTCACATCAGCGCTTCACGAGCGCCACACCAGGGGGACCAACCACCATGGCACGCCACGCCTACCACCAACACCTGACCGGCATCCCGCTCTTCGCCGGACTGGACGAGGACGAGCTCGACCAGGTCGCCATGGCGGCGACCCAGCTCGACTACCCGCCCGGCAAGGTGCTGTTGCGGGAGGGCGAGCTCGCCCACGAGATGTTCGTCGTGGTCGAGGGCACGCTCGAGGTCACCCGGGACGGCGAGTTCATCGCCGACATCGGACCGGGCGGTTTCGCCGGCGAGATGGCCCTGCTGGCCCACTCGCACCGCAACTCGACGGTGGCGACCAAGACGGCCTGTTCGGTCCTCCACCTCGACGGGCGGCAGTTCTCGACGCTCATCGAAGCGACCCCGACGATCGCGGCCAAGCTGCTCCCGGTCATCGCCAAGCGCATGGGCGAGAACCTCGAGCACCACTCGCACTGAGACGGGTCGCTGACCCTCTTGCTCGGTCGGGTCGTTCGGTCGGGTCGTTCGGTCGGGTCGTTCGGTCGGGTCGTTCAGCCCGGGTCGCTCGGTCGGGTCGTTCAGCCGGGCCGTTCGGTCTCGCCGTCGGGGCGACGAGCGAAGCGCGCACCGTCGAGACCGTGCACCGGGTCGTCACGATCCCAGGGCCAGCCGCCGAACTGGGTGCGCTGGTAGTCGTCGAACGCCTGCTGGATCTCGGCGCGCGTGTTCATGACGAACGGCCCGTACTGCGCCACCGGCTCGGCCAGCGGCCGACCCTGCAGCATCAGGATCTCGGCGCCAGCGGGCGCCCGCACGGGCACGTCGGCCGATGCGTCGACGACGGCGGCCGTCGACGCATCGACGACGGTGCCGTCGATGTCGACGCCCTCGCCGCCGAACACGTAGAGGACCCGCTGGGTGTCGGCGCCGGCGGCGGCCGGGATCGTCCACCCGGCGTCCTCGTCGAGGACGATGTGCCAGATGGCGACGTCGGCGTCCGCGCGTGCCGCCCACGACGCCGGCGGCGGCGTCGGTGGGGTCGACGCCGGCCCCGTCTCGCCGAGCGAGCCGGCCACGACCGTGACGGTCACGCCCGGCTCGGTGTGGCGGGGGACGTCGCCGTCCCAGAACATCGAGAAGTGCGGCTCGACCATCTTGTCGCTCGCCGGCAGGTTGATCCAGATCTGGAACAGCTCGAGCGTGTTCTCGCCGTCGCGGTCGAGGAGCGGGAACATCTCGCTGTGGACGATGCCCTTGCCGGCCGTCATCCACTGCACGTCACCGCGGCCGTAGCGGGCGGCGGCCCCCAGCGAATCACTGTGGTCGACCAGCCCCTGGCGGACGTAGGTGACCGTCTCGAAGCCGCGGTGCGGGTGAGCGGGGAAGCCCGGCACGACCTGGCCGTGGTACATCCGCCAGCCGTCGATCCCCTCGAAGTCCTGGCCGAGCGGGCGACCGGCCAGGGACGCCGCCGGACCCTGCTGGTCGTTCGCCGCCGGGTACCGATCGAGGTGGTGGACGCAGAACAGGAACGGGTCGATCGTCGGCCACTGCATGCCGAGCGGGACCACCTCGCGCACGGCAGTGCTGGTCGACTGGCGAGGGTTGGCGATCTCCGTCATGGTCCCATCCTACCGTTGCTTGCGCGCGCAACAACTTCCCCGACCTGACGGGCCACGTACGGCGACTCGTGGTCGAGCCGGTGGACGAGCCACGGGCGCGACGGGCGCGACGTGTCGCCGAGCACGACGACGATCCAGGCGATCGCGAGGAACATCACCGCCGCCAGCACGACCGCCGACGTCCGGAGTCCTGCCGCATCGGCCAACCACCCGACCACGATCGGGCCGACGATCACCCCGACGTCCTGGGTCATGCCGAGCGCCGACAGGAACGGGCCGGGATCGGAGGGCGCGAGATCGCCGCCGAGGGTCAGCATCGTGCCCGCGCTCATGCCGTTGCCGACACCCATCACGACGCCGGCCACGATCGCACCGGCCACGCTCGGCCAGATCCCGAGCACGAGCATCCCGATCCCGAGCAACGAGAACGCCGGCACGATCGCCGACAGCCGGCCGAAGCGGTCCATCAGGTAGCCGCTGACCGGGAACAGGAGCAGGTCGGCACCGGTGCCGATCGCGACGAGCGCACCGACGGCGGTCGCCGACAGTGCGAGGTCGTCGCCGATCAGTGGCACGATCACGTTGCGGCCGGCCCGCACGGTCATCACCAGCGCGGTACCGACGCCGGCCAGCGCCAGGAGCCCACCGTGCTGTCGCAGCGCGTCGGCCAGACGGCCCGCCGAGGCCGGCGGCCGAGCGAACCGAGCGCCCCGGGTGTCGTCCCGGTCGGTGTCCCCGTCCGGGCTCCGTGCCAGCACGAACGGCACCAGCCCCACGATCGAGATCACGCCGCAGGCCGCGAAGGTGACGGTGAAGCCGGCGACGTCGACGAGCAGGCCGCCGAGCAGCGGCCCGACGAAGTACGCGACCCGGACACCACCGCCCACCATCGACATCGCGCGGCCGCGCAGCTCGATCGGCACCGCCTCGTTGACGATCATCTGGACGCCGATCCGGAGCCCGACCGAGCCGAATCCCCCGGCGACGTGAAAGGCGACCAGGGCGAGCACGGCCGTGCTCAGGCCGATCAGCGACGCCATCACCCCGGTCACGACGGCGGACACGACGAACAACCACTCGGGTCCGACGCGCTGCGCCGCCCGCCCGACGGGCAGCCCGCCGAGCACGGCGCCGACACCGGTGGCCGCGAGCACGACCGTGACCAAGGTGTAGCTCAGCCCGGCGTCGCGCAGGTACAGCGGGACGACGGGGACGAGCATCCCGCGCCCCATCGTGACGAGCACCCACGGCAGGTACACGGCGACCGCGAGCCGGCGGAACACCGTCCGGCCCGTTGCCGCCGACGGCACCGCCGACGCCGACGTCGAGGTCTCCGCCTCCTCCGGCGCTGGTGAGTCGTGCACGGCACGGAGCGTAGAGTCGAACCGTGAACTCCCCCGCCCTCGACTCCCACGACCCCGCCGGAACGACGCCGCAGACGGCGACCGGCACGCTGCCGTCCGGTGCACGCGGCTCGATCCTCGGCAACCGCGTCGCGCGCTCCGAGGACCCCGAGCTGCTGACCGGCGCCGGGCGCTACATCGCCGACCTCGACCTCGGCGACGGCGCGCTCCACGCCGTGTTCGTCCGGTCCGACATCGCCCATGGCACGATCGACTCGATCGACGTCGACGAGGCGCGCACGATGCCCGGCGTCGTCGCCGTCTGGACCGCCGACGAACTCGACGTCGCGCCGCACCACGGCTTCGTCAACCTCGACGACGCGTTCGCCCGGCATCCGCTCGCGCGCGACAAGGTGCGATTCGTCGGCGAGGCGTACGCCGTCGTGTTCGCCGACACCGCCCAGCACGCCGCCGATGCGGCCCAGGCGGTGTGGGCCGACATCGACCCGCTCCCGGCCGTCACCGACGCCGAAGCAGCCCTCGCCGACGGGGCCCCGCTGCTCTTCGACGGCCGCGACAGCAACGTGGCCGTTGCCGAATCGCCGGACGCGCCACTCGACCTCGAGGCGGTGTCCGACGTCGTGGTGCGCGGCCGGTACGTGAACCAGCGCGTCGCCGTCGCCCCGATGGAGCCGCACGGCGTCGCGGCGGCACCCGCCGACGACGAGCGCATCACGGTGTGGACGGCGAACCAGTTCCCCCACTACGTCCACGCGGCGATCGCCGGGGCGACCGGCTTGTCCCGCACCGACCTCCACCTCATCACGCCCCGGGTGGGCGGCGGGTTCGGTGGCAAGGCGGGGATGCAGCACGAGTACACCGTGGTCGTCCTGGCGGCGAAACGACTCGGGCGGCCCGTGCGCTGGATCCC
>JAUHYJ010000415.1 GCA_030425785.1 Acidimicrobiia bacterium
GTCGATCGGCTTCAGCGGCGAGACGCCGTCGCTGGCGCTGGCGGCCAGCCTTTCGCCGATGACGGTAGGGACGCTGAAGGCGCTGTGGCCGACGCTGCTGGCGCCGGGCGCGCGACGTTGGGTGATGGCCAACATCATCGACGGAGCGGTCGAGGGTGGCGCCTTCCGGGCAGCGATCCCGGCAGGCGTGCTCTTCGCCGACGAGCCGCCGGCGGCGCTTCCCGACGAGGCGCTTAGGCTCGAACTCGACCTCGCCGACGTCAGCTTCCGGACCGTGGGGGACCTGCCGCCAATGACCGGAGTGTCGGGCGTCGCGGTGCTCTCGGGCGCGACCTTCGGCGTCGACCTCGACGAGGGGACGATCCCGCTTCCCTCCGGTGGGACGGTCGAGGTGGAGGCGGGGGCCTTCGCCATCGACGACGTCTTCGATCCGGCAGCGATCGGCAGCCTCGAACTGGCCCTGTCGGGAACGGCTTCGGCGCTGGGCGAACTCGCCGATGCGGAGCCGATCGCGGCGCTCTCGCCTTACGGGGTTTCGCCGGCGGACCTGAAGGGAACGGCAGAGGCTGCGATCTCGGTGAAGCCCATCTTCGTGGACATGCGGATCGACCCGTCGATCATGATCGCGACGATCGCCACGAGGAACAGGAGCCGGTCGACGGTGGGGTCGAACTTCTTGCCGAACTCGCTCGTCTGGCCGAGGCGCCGGGCGAGGTAGCCGTCGACCCAGTCGGTCGCTCCCAGTGCGCCGAGCAACCAGGCAGCCGCCTGGCGGTTCTCCGGGCCGAAGAGCAACCAGACGAACAGCGGGAGGCAGAGCAGGCGCAGCAGGGTGAACAGGTTCGGGATCGTCCACAAGGTGTCGACCTCGCGAATCTCGATCGTGTCCGCCTTGGCGTCGGGGGTTCCCTCGCTCATCGGGTCGAGCCTAGGAGCTGGCCGTCGGTACTGTGAGGCTCATGGCGACGATCTTCACCCGCATCATCGACGGCGAGATCCCCGGCACCTTCGTGTGGCGTGACGACCGATGCGTGGCGTTCCTGTCGATCAACCCGATGGCGCACGGCCATACCCTGGTCGTCCCGATCGAGGAGGTCGACCACTGGGTCGACGGCGACGCGGAACTGATGGCGCACCTGTACTCGGTGACCCACGTCATCGGCAAGGCGCTGCAGCTCGCGTTCCGACCGGAGCGGGTCGGCGTCATCGTGGCCGGCTACGAGGTGCCGCACACCCACATCCACGTCGTGCCGACCAACGAGATGTCCGAGCTCTCGTTCGCCAACGCGGCGGCTCACGTCGACCGCGACGAGCTCGAGTCCGCGGCGGCGGCGATCCGGGCGGCACTGCGCGAGCTCGGGTACGACGGCGTCGACGGCTGACTGTCAAGCTGGAGCGCATGACGCTCCCCCACGCCGATCCGTCCGAGCTCGGCTTCGACGCCGATCGGCTCGACCGCATCGCCGCTCACTTCCGGCACTACGTCGACGACGGCCGGCTGCCGGGCTGGCAGGTCGCTGTCGCACGCCACGGCTCGGTCGTCTACGAGGCGACCTACGGTCAGCGCGACCTCGAGGCGGGAACGCCCTGGACGGACGACACCGTCGTCCGGTTGTTCTCGATGACCAAGCCGCTCACGTCGGTCGCCGCCATGATGCTCTACGAGCAGGGCCGGTTCGAGCTGAAGGACCCGGTGAGCAGGTTCATCCCGTCGTTCGCCGACGCGCGTGTCTACCGGTCGGGCAATCCCGTCAAGCCGGTGACCGAGGGGCTCACCGAACCGATGCGGATCTGGCACCTGCTCACCCACACGTCCGGGCTCACCTACGGATTCCATCACCAGCACCCGACCGATGCGATCTACCGGGCGAGGGGGTTCGAGTGGGGCCGGCCGGAGGGGCTCGACCTCGCCGGGTGCTGTGATGCCTGGGCGGCGATGCCGCTGGTGTTCCAGCCCGGCACCGAATGGAACTACGGCGTGTCGACCGACGTGCTCGGCCGGGTCGTCGAGGTCGTGTCGGGGCAGTCGCTCGACGAGTTCCTGCGCGACCAGGTGCTCGGCCCACTCGGCATGCACGACACTGCGTTCCACGTCGGCCCCGAGCAGATCGAGCGGGCGGCCCAGCTCTATTCGCCCCAGCCCGGCACCGGGCGCGCCGTGCCGAGCCCGCTCGCCACGGTGCCGACCGAGACCCCGACGTTCCTGTCGGGTGGCGGCGGGCTCTGGGGTACGGCGGCCGACTACCTGCGGTTCTGCCAGCTCATGCTCGGACGTGGCGAGTTCGACGGCGTGCGGCTGCTCGGGTCGCGCACCGTCGATTACATGGTGCAGAACCACCTGCCGGGCGGCGCCGACCTCGAGCACGTCGGGCGGCCGCTGTTCGCCGAGACGTCGTTCGACGGCGTCGGCTTCGGGCTCGGGTTCTCCGTGTCGCTCGACCCGGTCGCCAACCGGGTCCTGTCATCGCCCGGCGAGTACGCGTGGGGAGGGGCGGCGAGCACGGCGTTCTGGTGTGATCCGGCCGAGCAGATCGCGGTGGTGTTCCTCACCCAGCTCCTGCCGAGCAGCACCCACCCGATCCGACCGCAGCTGAAGCAGCTCGTGTACCAGGCGCTCGTCGACTGACGAGTGCGGTCACGCAGCGATCGGGTCGACCAGGTGTTCGCCCTTGTTGCGGACGTTGTTGACGTCGGTGCTGACCTCGTGCATCACGAGCAGGTCGTCCGGGGCGGGAACGAGCAACCCGGCGAGCACGTCGATGTGCTGATTCGTCGGGTCGAGCCACATGTCCCACATCGCGCGAGGCAGGAGCACCGGCATCCGATCGTGGATCGGGGCCATCGTCGCATTCGCCTGGGTCGTGATGACGCTGGCGGTGTGGAGCCATGGCGCGTCGGACCCCTCGGTCTTGTCACGCCACGCCGACCAGAGGCCGGCCACCGCGAGCGGTTCCCCGTCGACGCGGTGGATGTAGTGCGGGCGCTTGGCGAGCTTGCCCGCCTTGGTGAGCGGCCCGCCCTCGACGCCGGGCGCCCACTCGTAGAACCCGTCCATCGGGATGATGCAGCGGTGCTTCTTGAACACACCCTTGAACGCCGGCTTCTCGGCGATCGTCTCCGATCGGGCGTTGATCATCTTCTGGCCGAGCTTGCGCTCCTTGGCCCACACCGGGAGCAGGCCCCACATGAACGCTTGCACCTCGCGGTGCCCGTCCGCGTCGGCGACGACGCCGTAGATGTCGTTGGTGGGCGCGACGTTGAAGTTCTGCCCGAGTGAGTCGACGGCGGCGTCAGCGCCGAAGTAGGCCGCGATGCGTTCCGGCGACGACGACGAGACGAAGCGCCCGCACACGGATGCTCAGGCCGTCTGGTCGTCGAGCTTGGCGCCGGGCGCGTTCTTGCGGATCGATTCGATGCCGTTCATGCACGCCTTCTTCGTGGTGTACCCCTCGCCGGTGGCGATGACCTGGCCGTTGCCGGCCTTGAGGCGGAAGCGGTACTCGCCCTTCTTGTCCTGGTACACCTCGAACTTGCCGGCCATGTCGTGTCCTTTCGTGGGTCGCCCTGCATCCCACCGTAGCGCACGCCCCCAACGCGCCCGCCCGGGCCGACCGCGGTCGGCGTGGCCGACGCGACCGAGCCCAGGACGCGAAGCGACCAGGGGACGAATCCCCTGGTCACGTGGTCGGGCTGAGAGGATTTGAACCTCCGACCCCTTGTCCCCCAGACAAGTGCGCTAACCAAACTGCGCCACAGCCCGTACGAGCACCGAGTGCTCTATGTGCAGCGCGAGCCTATCGACCGGTCGAGCGCGATGACACCCACCGAAAGGTCGCGCGTGTGTTCGATTCGGGGGTTGTGGTCGAACACGTGTTCTGGTAGGGTGATCGGACCGACTTCCCCTCCGTTCCGAAGCCACTTCTGAAAGGAGGAATCCATGACCACCATCTCCCCCGAACGTCCGGTCGACGAGTTGTTCGCGGTGGTGCGTGACACCGATCCTGATGTGTTGGACGCCGACGACCTCGACGCCTATCAACGTCGACTCGCTGAACTGCGGGC
>JAUHYJ010000416.1 GCA_030425785.1 Acidimicrobiia bacterium
GTGGGATGGCCCAGCGCGTCGGGATCGCGCTCGCGCTGGCGTGCGACCCGGTCCTGCTGATCGCCGACGAACCGACCACTGCGCTCGACGTCACGGTGCAGGGCCAGATCCTCGACCTGTTGGCCGACATCCAGCACCGGCTCGGCATGGCCCTCATCCTGATCACCCACGACCTCGGCGTCGTCGCCGAGGTCGCCGACCGGGTCGCGGTGATGTATGCCGGGCAGGTCGTCGAGAGCGGCACCGCGAGCGAGGTGTTCGCCGACCCAGAGCATCCGTACACGCGTGCGCTGCTCGAGACGATGCCGCAGCGCCACGGCCGCGACGACGAGCTGACGGTGATCCCGGGCACGGTGCCGCCCGCCGACGCATGGCCGTCCGGCTGCCGCTTCCACCCGCGCTGCCCCGAGGCGATCGAACTGTGCCGCACCGAGGTGCCACCGCCCGGCCCCGACCCCGAACGGGTCGTGCGATGCCTGCTCGCGGACCATCCGGCGGTGCCGACCTGGGGAGCCGGCGAATGACCGCGCTGCTCGAGGTCGACGAGCTCACCGTCGCGTATCAGGGACGGCGCCGCCTGTTCCGGGCGACCCCGCCGTCGATCCGGGCCGTCAACGGCGTCTCGCTCACCCTCGACCGGCGGCGGACCTTCGGGCTCGTCGGCGAGTCGGGGTCGGGGAAGTCGTCGCTCGCACGGGCGCTGCTGCAGCTCGTGCCGGTCTCGTCCGGCTCGATCCTGCTCGACGGGCGCGATGTCACCGTCGTCCCCCGGTCAGAGCTCCGCGAGTACCGGAGCCGGGTGCAGGCCGTGCTGCAGGACCCGTACTCGTCGCTCAACCAGGCCCACGACGTGTCGGTGATCGTCGGTGACCCGATCACGGTCCACCGCGGTATCAAGGCCGGTGCCGGACGAGACGACCTGGTCGTCGAGCTCCTCGCGGAGGTCGGGCTCGATGCCGCGTTCCTGCACCGCCGACCGGCGCAGATGTCGGGCGGTCAGCGTCAACGGGTCTCGTTGGCGCGGGCGCTCGCGGTGCAACCCGACCTGATCATCGCCGACGAGGCCACGAGCGCGCTCGACGTCTCGATCCAGAGCCAGGTCATCAACCTCCTGCGTCGGGTGCAACGCGAGGAGGGGGTGGCGCTCCTCGTGATCGCACACGACCTCGAAGTCGTTCGTCACATGAGCGACGACGTGGGCGTGATGTACCTGGGGTCGCTCGCGGAGAGCGGCCCGGCCGACGAGGTCTACCGCGACCCGACGCATCCCTACACCGCCATGCTCGTCGCGTCGATCCCCGCGCCCGATCCGGTCGAGCAGGCTGCGCGGCGCGCCCATCGTCGGCGCATCACCGTCGACGCCGAGCCCCCGAGTCCGGCGGCGCTGCCGGCCGGCTGCCCGTACGCGAACCGCTGCCCGCTCGTCCTCGAGCGGTGCCACAGCGAACCGCCGCCGACCGTCCCCGCGTGGCACGGCGGCACGGTGCGCTGCCACCTGCACGTCACCGGCCCCGAACTCGGCGGCGCCGGCGTGTCCGAGCTGCTGGCCGACGCGGCGCCCCGAACCGCATGACCGCAAGGACTCCACGATGACCGATCACGAATCCAGGACGATGAGCTTCACCACCGGCCCCCGCGCCGGCGAGCGCTGGTTCCGCGGGCGGTCGGCCGGCCGGCCGGCCGAGCGACCCGATCTGGTCTTCGTCTTCGCCGACGACCTCGGTTGGGCCGATCTGGGTTGTTTCGGGTCGCCCGACATCCGCACCCCGAACCTCGACCGGGCCGCGGCGTCGGGCGTGCGGTTCACCCACGCCTACTCGGCGTCGCCGGTGTGTTCGCCGACGCGGATCGGCTTGTACACCGGTCGGTACCCGGGACGGCTCCACGCCGGCCTGGAGGAGCCGCTGCGGACCCGCGACGAGCGCAACGGCATCCCGCACGATCACCCGACGCTGCCGAAGCTGCTCGCGGACGCCGGCTACTCGACGGCCATGTTCGGCAAGTGGCACTGCGGCTGGCTCCCGTGGTTCAGCCCGATCCGGGCCGGCTTCCAGCGCTTCTACGGGTGCCTCGACGGCGTCATCGACTACTTCGAGCACATCGACACCCTCGGCCTCCACGACTTCTGGGAGGGGGAGACCGAGATCGACGAGGTCGGCTACGCGACCGAGCTGATCTCACGCGAGTCGGCCGCCCACATCCGTGCCGCGGGGGACGAGCCGATCTACGTGCAGGTGAACTACACCGCACCCCACTGGCCGTGGGAGGGCCCCGGCGACGCCGAGACCGGCGCGCGCATCCGGGCCGAGTACGACGCGATGGAGGTGCCGACCTCGTACCCGCTGTGCGACTTCCACTCCGGCTCGATCGAGAAGTACGTCGAGATGGTCGAGGCGATGGACGCAGGGTTCGGCGAGATCCTCGCCGCGATCGACGACCGCGGCCGTGCCGCCGACACGTTGCTCGTGTTCAGCTCGGACAACGGTGGCGAGCGATGGGCACGCAACTGGCCGTTCGTCGGTGAGAAGGGCGACCTGACCGAGGGCGGCATCCGCGTGCCGTTCTTCGCCAGCTGGCCGGCGGCCGTCGACGGCGGTCAGGTGTGCGATCGTCCGACGATCACCATGGACTGGACGGCCACGATGCTCGACGCGGCCGGCGTCGCTCCCGACCCGGCGTACCCGCTGGACGGACCGAGCCTCGTGCCCTATCTGGTCGAGGGCGCCGAACATCCGGGCCACGACCTGTTCTGGCGGACCAACAGCCAGGTGGCGATGCGCCGGGGCGACGTCAAGTACCTGCACGACCGGCGGCCGCGCCCCGGGCTCGGGCAGTGGCCGGTCCACGAGGGCGACTACCACCTCCTGTACGACGTGACGGTGGACGGGCGCGAACGCGCCGACCTCGCGCCGCACCATCCCGACCTGGTGGCGGCGATGCGCGCCGAGACGGAGCGCTTCGAGGCCTCGATGCTCCCGTACCCCGACGTGACCGCGCCGCTCCCGAGGCCGGCGTCACCGACCGGGCCCGCGGTGGGCTTCGCCGACTGAGTCGACGTCGACGCTACGGTGCCCACCATGATCCGAGTGGGCGTGAACGGTGCCGCTGGCCGCATGGGCGCGACCGTGTGCGAGTCGGTTGCGGCCGCCGACGGGCTCGAGTTGGTGGCCGCGGTCGATCCGCATGCCGCCGGGCGGACGGTCGCCGGGATCGCGGTCGCCGACGAGCTGCGGGCGTTCGCCGACGCCGAGTGCGATGTCGTGGTCGATTTCACCGTCGCCGACGCCGCGCGGGTGTCGCTGCCGTGGCTGGCGATGCAC
This sequence comes from Acidimicrobiia bacterium, assembly GCA_030425785.1. Lineage (GTDB taxonomy): Bacteria > Actinomycetota > Acidimicrobiia > Acidimicrobiales > Ilumatobacteraceae > Ilumatobacter. Next base: position 3,321 of record JAUHYJ010000416.1, read on the forward strand.
GGGGTCCACGCCGTGGTCGGCACCACCGGCTTCTCCGACGACGACATGGCCGCGATCCGCGGTGCCTTCGGCGACGGCCCGGCCCATTGCCTGATCGCACCGAACTTCGCGATCAGCGCCGTCCTGATGATGCGATTCGCCGAGCTGGCGGCTCCGTACTTCGACACGGTCGAGGTGATCGAGTACCACCACGACCGCAAGATCGACGCACCGTCGGGCACGGCGGCGAACACGGCGGAGCGGATCGCCTCGGCGCGCGGCGACGTGCCATGGCACCCCGACCCGACCGAGCACGAGGTCTACCCCGGCGCCCGCGGCGGTCTCGGTCCGGGCGGCATCCGCGTGCACGGCGTGCGGATGCACGGGATGGTGGCGCACCAGGACGTCATCTTCGGCGCCCAGGGCCAATCGCTCACGATCCGCCAGGACAGCTACGACCGCGACAGCTTCATGCCGGGCGTGGTGCTCGCGTGCCGCCGCATCGCCGACCACCCGGGGGTCGTGATCGGCCTCGACGCCTACCTCGACGTCTGATCCGGAAATTTCTCGCCCGGACGTGTATCAGGCCGGGATCGCCCGCATCTGTGCGTGCGTTACATGCGGGAACCGTAACGATCGGGTCGGGGTGGCAGAAGCGGGTGCCACCCCGACCCGATGCACGTTCTGGTCGGATTGCTGGAACGGCCGGTGTTCTGGTCGGGTTTCTGGTCCTGATGTGGACCGATCTTCCGACCAGTT
>JAUHYJ010000417.1 GCA_030425785.1 Acidimicrobiia bacterium
GCCGAGTTCGGTTCGTCAGGCGTCGGGGTGGAGGCTCTCGCCGGCGCCGACCTGGGCGGCCTGCTGGAGGACCTCGACCGAGACCGGCTCGAGCAGCTGTTCCCGGGTGAGATGGCAGAGCACCGTGTGACCGGGTGAGAGCTCGACCTCGGGCGGCACCTCGACGTTGCACAAACCGTCGATGTAGCGATGGCAGCGGGTGTGGAACACGCAACCCGACGGCGGGTCGGCCGGGCTCGGGATCTCGCCGGTGAGCGGGATCCGCTGATCGGCTCTCCCGTCGACGTTCGGCACCGCCGACAACAGGGCCTCGGTGTAGGGGTGGTTCGGGCCCTCGAAGATCTGGTCGGTCGTGCCGAGCTCGACGATGCGGCCGACGTACATCACCGCGATGCGGTCGGCGAGGTACCGCACCACGCCGATGTCGTGGCTGATGAACATGTAGCTGGTGCGATCGTCGCGCTGCAGACGCGCGAGCAGGTTCAGGATCGCCGCCTGCACCGACACGTCGAGTGCCGAGGTCGGCTCGTCGCACACGACGACGTTCGGGTCGCCGGCGAAGGCACGCGCGATCGCCACACGCTGCTTCAGACCGCCTGACAGCTGGCGCGGTCGCATGTCGAGATGACGCTCGTTCAGGCGCATCGCCGTCGCGATCTCGATCGCGCGCTCCTCGGCGGCGTCGCCCTTCAGCCCCGTCAGCTTGGTGACGGTCCGCATCAGGATGCGGCGCACGGTCCACGACCGGTTCAACGCCGAGTCGGGGTTCTGGAAGACCATCTGGATCGCGCGGATCGACTCGTCGATGCGCTCGGTGGCCTTGCCCCGCATCGTCCGGCCACGCAACGTGATCGCGCCACCTTCATCGGGCTCATGCACGCCGAGCATCGTCTTCGCGAGCGTCGACTTGCCCGAACCCGACTCGCCGACCAGACCGAGCGTCTCCCCCTCCGCGAAGCCGAGATCGACGCTGACGAGCGCCGGCACCTCGGTGCCGCGCTGCCGGAACGTCTTGGACACCCCGTGGACGCCGATGACCTCCTCGGTGCCGACCGTGTGCTGCTCGGAGACCTCGTCGGGCTCGGGAACCTCGTCGATGCGGTCGAAGTGGTGGCAGCGCGTCCAGTGCCCGCCGTCGCCGCGGCCGACGATCGGCGGCTTCTCGACGGCGCAGATCTCGGTGGCGATCGGGCACCGGTCGACGTACACGCACGCCGGGAGCGGGTCGCCGATCTGGGGCAGGTTGCCGGGGATCGCGAACAGCTCACGATCGGTCTTGCGGATCCCGTGGCGCGGGATCGAGTTCAACAGGCCCTTGGTGTACGGATGGCTCGGGTCGTCGAAGACCTCCTCGACCGTGCCCTCCTCGACGACGCGGCCGGCGTACATGACGCCGACCCGGTCGCACATCGTGCGGATCACACCGAGGTTGTGCGCGATCAGGAGGATCGCCGAGTTGAGCTCGGAACGCAGGTCGCGGACCAGGTCGAGCACCTCGGCCTCGACCGTCGCGTCGAGGCCGGTGGTCGGCTCGTCGAGCACGAGCAGCTTCGGGTCGCCGGCCAGCGCCATCGCGATGACGACACGTTGCAGCATGCCGCCCGACAGCTGATGGGGGTACCGCTCCATCACGCTCTCGGGTGCGGCGATGCGCACCCGCTTGAGCGCCTCGAGCGCCGACTCGCGGGCCTCCTGCTTCGACTGACCGAGCACCTCGAACGCCTCGGCGACCTGACGACCGATCTTCAGGACCGGATTCACGGCCTGCACCGGGTCCTGGTACACCATCGAGGCGCGCCGGGCACGGAACTGCCGCAGCTCGCGTGCCGACATCGCGGTCAGCTCGTCGCCGTGCGACGTCACGCGGCCGCTGTCGATGCGACCGTTGGCCGGCAGGTAGCGCAGCGCCGCATAGGCGGTGGTCGACTTGCCGCAACCGGATTCTCCCACGAGGCCGTACGCCTCGCCGGGACGAACCTCGAAGGTGACGCCGCGCAGCACGGCCCGCGGTGTGCCTCGCACGATGTAGGACATGTGGAGGTCGTCGACCGCCAAGGCGGCGGTGTCGGTGTGGAGGTCGGGTTCGGTGATGCTCATGACGTCCTCATGACTTCAGGGCCTTGTCGATCGAGTCGGCGATCAGGTTGACGCCGATGACCAGGCTGGCGATCGCCAGCGCCGGGAAGATGGTGGGCCACCAGACGTCGGCCTGGATCGCCTCGTAGTTCTCGGCCACGTCGATGGCCCAGTTCGGATCGGTCGGGTTCTCCCCGGTCACGCCGAGGAACGCGAGTGTGGCGTAGGTGAAGATGGCGTAGCCGAGCCGAACGGTCAGCTCGACGACGATCAGCCCGACCACGTTGGGCAGGATCTCACGGCCGATGATGAACAGGCCGGTCTCGCCGCGCATCTTGGCCGACGTCACATAGTCGAGCTGCGCCTCGGCGATGGCCGCCGACCGGATGGTGCGGGTGATCGCCGGCACGAACAGCAGTGCGATCGTGCCGATCAGCACCGGGCGGCTCGCGCCGAACGCGAACACCACGAGGATCGCCATCAAGATGACGGGGATCGACAGGATCGCCTCGACGATGCGGCTGAGGATCTCGTCGACCCAGCCCCGGTAGTAGCCCATCAGCAAGCCGAGCAGGGTCCCGACCACGATCGCGATCGCCGTGGCCGGCGGCGCGATCACGAGGACCGCCCGCGTGCCGTAGATGAGCCGGCTGAACACGTCGCGACCGAGCTGGTCGGTGCCCATCAGCCCGCCGTCGCCGGGGCCGGTACGTGCCGGGACGTCGGTCCGGAACTCCTTCGGGTCGAACGACGTGAAGATCGACGGCACGATCGCGGCGAGCAGCCAGAACCCGCAGATGATCACGCCGATGATGAAGCCCGGGCTCGTGAAGAGGACCTTGCGCTGCTCACGGCGGATCTGCTTGCGCGTCGACCCGGTCGCCTCCGGCACGTCGTCGTCGACGTGCCGATGCTGCTCGTGGGCCTCGTGGACCTCGGCGACCGCCTGCGAGGGTGAGTTGTCGCCTGCGTGCGGGCCGTCGATGTCGGGGCGCCCGACGTCGTCGCTCATCACTCGTCCCCCATCTGGAGTCGGGCTCGCGGATTCATCCACGCGATCAGGAGGTCGGCACCGAGCGTTGCGAGCATGTAGATGATCGCAACGGTCAGCACGCCGGCTCGAAGCACTCGATAATCGGCGCGGTCGATCGCCCGGATGATCATCCGGCCGAGTCCCGGGTACTGGAACACCACCTCGGTGATGGTCTCGGGCGCCATGGCCATGTTGTAGAGGCCGGCCACGCCCGGGTCGACCGGGTTGCCGTTGACGTCGAGGTCGTCGGGTCGCATGTAGAGGCCCAGGTCCATCAGGTCCATCCCCTCCCAGACCACCGACACGCCGTCGGTGTCGTCCCACCGGGCGTAGTAGTGGCCGGTGGGCGGGGACATGGTGAAGCACGTCGGCCTCACGGGGGTGCCGGTGGGCAGGCCCTCCAGTTGGTCCTTGCGGATCAGCCACACCGGGACCTGCTCGTCGATGGTGACGGTTCGCTCGCCGCCGAACTGCGCTGGCCGTCCGGTATCACCGGTTCGATCCAGTCGTCGATGATCGCTCCCGGCGAGCGGGTCGAGGCGTGGTTGCGGGTCACCGGCGAGCACGGGCGGATGATCGTGACCAACCCGCTGGCACCACAGAACGGGGCCACGCTGGTCGTCGACACGGGCGGCCGGATTCGCTACGAGGCGGCCGACACGTCGACCACCTACTTCCACCAGCTCGTCGCGTTCCGGGATGCGATCGTGGACGGCGCGCCGTTCCCCACGACGACCGCAGACGGCGTGCGGAACATGGAGATCATCGACGCCTGCTACCGGGCGGCCGGCTTGCAGCCGCGGCCGACGGCCTAGCGGCACACGCCCGTCAGCTCGGCGATGTCGCGAGCGGACCCGGGTCGGCCAGCCAACGCACCTGGAGCGGTCGCAACAGCCACGGGTCGGGGTCGTTCGGCGCCAGCAGGTCGTGGGCGAGTTCGACCGGGCGG
>JAUHYJ010000418.1 GCA_030425785.1 Acidimicrobiia bacterium
TTGGTGATGTCGTTCGGGATCTCGTCGAGGGTGTAGCCGACGGCGAGCTTGGCGGCGATCTTGGCGATCGGGAAGCCGGTCGCCTTGGACGCGAGCGCCGAGCTGCGCGAGACCCGCGGGTTCATCTCGATCACGACCTGACGCCCGGTGGCCGGGTCGACGGCGAACTGGACGTTCGAGCCGCCCGTCTCGACGCCGACCCGGCGGATGCAGGCGATCGCGGCGTCGCGCATCTGCTGGTACTCGACGTCGGTCAGGGTCTGGATCGGGGCGACCGTGATCGAGTCGCCCGTGTGGACACCCATCGGGTCGACGTTCTCGATGCCGCAGATGATCACGCAGTTGTCGGCGTGATCGCGCATGACCTCGAGCTCGTACTCCTTCCAGCCGGCGATCGACTCCTCGACGAGGATCTCGCTGATCGGGCTGGCGTCGAGGCCGTTGCGTGCCATGCGCTCGAACTCCTCGACCGTGTGGGCGAGCCCGGTGCCGCGGCCGCCGAGGATGTAGGCGGGGCGGATCATGATCGGCAGGCCGATCTCGTCCATCGCCGCACGGGCCTCGTCCATCGTGTGGGCGGTCGCCGAGCGGGGCGACTCGAGCCCGATCTCGGTCATCGCGTCCTTGAACCGCTCTCGATCTTCGGCGGTGGCGATCGCCTCGGCGTTGGCGCCGATCATCTCCGGTGTGCCGGGCACGCCGATCAGGCCGCGTTCGAACAGCTCCATCGCCGTGTTCAGGCCGGTCTGGCCGCCGAGCGTGGGCAGCACGGCGTCGGGCTGCTCCTTGTCGATGATCGACGCCACGACCTCCCAGGTGATCGGCTCGACGTAGGTGGCGTCGGCGAAGTCGGGGTCGGTCATGATCGTCGCCGGGTTCGAGTTGACGAGGATGACCCGGTAGCCCTCCTCGCGCAGCACCCGGCACGCCTGGGTGCCGGAGTAGTCGAACTCACACGCCTGGCCGATCACGATCGGCCCCGAGCCGATGATCAGGATGCTGTGCAGATCGTCACGGCGGGGCATCACGCACCTGCCTTCATGAGCTCGTCGAACTGGGCGAAGAGGTACCGGCTGTCGTGCGGGCCGGGGCCCGCCTCGGGATGGTGTTGCACGCTGTAGCACCGCTCGCCAACCACCTCGAGGCCCTCGCAGACGCCGTCGTTGAGGTTCACGTGGGTCATCCGGACCTGCTTGCCGAGCGAGCCGAACGACTCGGCGTCGACGGCGAAGTTGTGGTTCTGGCTCGTGATCTCGATCTGGTCGGTCAGCAGGTTCTTGACCGGGTGGTTGCCGCCGTGGTGCCCGAACGGCAGCTTCACGGTGCCGGCACCGAGCGCCAGACCGAGGAGCTGGTGGCCGAGGCAGATGCCGAACAGCGGCACGTTGCCGACCAGCTGCGCGATCTCGTCGACGGCGTACTGCACGACCTCGGGATCGCCGGGACCGTTCGAGAGGAACACGCCGTCGGGGTCGCGGGCGAGCACGTCGGCGGCGCTCGTGCCGGCCGGGACGACCTCGACCCGGCCGAGCCGGGCGAGGTGGCGGACGATGGTGGTCTTGATCCCGAAGTCGTAGGCGACGATCAGCCGGTCCGGCGCACCGTCGGCGGCGGCCGCCGTGTACGACTCGGCGGCGGTGACCTGGGCGACGAGGTCGACGCCGGCCGTGCCGGGCTCGGCCTCCGCGGCGGCCCGCAGCTCGGCCTCGCTCGCGTCGCCGAACGCGCCGGGCATCGCCCCAGTGTCACGGATGATGCGGGTGAGCCGTCGGGTGTCGATGCCGGCGATACCCGGGATGCCGTGCTGGGTGAGCAGCGTGTCGAGGTGCCCCTGGCTGCGGAAGTTGCTGTCGCGGCGGGCCAGGTCGCGGATGATGACGCCCCGACAGAACGCTGCACGCGACTCGAAGTCATCGGCGTTCACCCCGTAGTTGCCGATGTGGGGGTAGGTGAAGGTGATGATCTGGCCGGCGTAGCTCGGGTCGGTGATGATCTCCTGGTAGCCGGACAGTGCGGTGTTGAACACGACCTCGCCGGTGGCGATGCCGTCGGGTGCGGGTGGCCCGATCAGTTCGCCCTCGAACACGCTGCCGTCGGCGAGGACGAGTGCGCCGTCGCGGATGGTCATGTCGCGCACCTCCCGACGGGTTCGGCCGCGTGGCTGCGCGTCGCTACGGGTCCGGCAGGTGCCGAACGCGTCGCGACGCGATTCCAGTTCCCATCTCTCATCGCGAACGCTCCAAGGCTCGCTCCGCTCGCCGTCGCTACCACACGCGCGTGAGATCGGCGCTCACCGCTTGGCAGGGGCCTGTCGTGAGATGGGGCGGCTTGCCCTTCGCGTGTGCGCTCACCTCGGCGGGTGAGATGACCTCGACTCGCACGTGCTTTCTGCATATTCATGCAGTCTAACGTATTTCTATGCTTCATCACTTCGTGGGGGTTCCGTTCTCGACGGTCACGTCGCCGTGGAGGATCGTGTGGGTGACCAGGCCCTGGAGTTCTCGGCCGGTGAAGGGGGTGTTGCGGCTCCTGCTGGCGAGGTCGGCGGGGACGACCTGCCAGGTGCGGACGGGGTCGAACACCGTGAGGTTGGCGGGCTCGCCCGGGGCGATCGGGCGGCCGTGCGTGTCGGCGACGCCGGCGATCGCGGCCGGCCGCCAGCTCATCGCGGCGACGACGTCGGCGACCGTCATGCCGGCGCCGGTCAGGCTCGCCAGGCTGACGCCGAGCGCCGTCTCGAGCCCGAGCATGCCCGGGGGCGCCTGGTCGAGCGGCTGCTCCTTGGTCTCGGGCGCGTGTGGTGCGTGGTCGGTCGCGATGGCGTCGATGGTGCCGTCGGCCAGGCCGGCGCGCACCGCCTCGACGTCGGCCATGGTGCGCAGCGGGGGGTTCACCTTGAAGATCGCCGAGTACCCGGCGAGGAGCTCGTCGGTGAGGCTGATGTGGTGCGGCGTCGCCTCCGCGGTCACCGGGAGCCCGTCGGCCTTCGCACGGCGCACCAGCTCGACCGACCCGGCGGTCGACAGGTGGAGCACGTGGATCGGCGCCCCCGTGATGCGGACCAGTTCGATGTCGCGGTAGACCATCAGCTCCTCGGCGAGCGACGGCCAGCCCGGCAGCCCGAACTTCGAGCAGCAGTGCCCCTCGTGCATCACCGCGCCCTCGGTGAGGCGCTTCACCTCGCAGTGCTGGGCGAGGACGATGTCGAGATCCGCGGCGTACTCGAGCGCCCGCCGCATCAGCAGCGGGTCCTGGACGCCGTCGCCGTCGTCGGTGAACAGATGCACGCCGGCGTCGGCGAGTTCGGCGAGCGGTGACAGCTGTTCGCCCCGGCGGCCGATCGTGATCGACCCGGACGGCCGCACGTCGCAGAGCCCGGCGGCCTCCCCCTGACGGCGCACGAACTCGACGACGCTCACCGAATCCTGCGTCGGATCGGTGTTCGGCATCGCGACCACGCACGTGTAGCCACCCTTGGCGGCCGCACGCGACCCGGTCTCGATCGTCTCTGCCTCCTCCCGGCCGGGCTCGCGCAGATGGGTGTGCAGGTCGACGAACCCCGGGCAGACGATCCGGTCGGTCGCGTCGATCGTCCGCTCGCCGTCGACGGGCTCGAGCGAGTCAGCGACCTCGGTGACGACCCCGTCGGCGACGCGCACATCGGCGCGCCGCTCCCCCGTCGGGTCGATGACCGTGCCGCCGGTGATCAGAATGCTTGCGCTCATGACGTCTCCTCCAGGTCGTCGCGGCCGCTGCCGAGCAGGTCGAACAGGACCGCCATCCGGACGTTGATGCCGTTCGTCACCTGCTGGGTGATGACGGACCCCGGCAACTCCGACGGGTCGACGGCCATCTCGACGCCGCGATTCATCGGCCCGGGGTGCATGATCAGCGCGTGCTCGGGAAGCCGCCGGGCCCGCTCGGGGGTCAGGCCGAACCTGCTCGTGTACTCGCGGAGGCTGGGGACGAGCGCCTCGGTCATCCGTTCCTGTTGCATGCGCAGCAGGTAGAGCACGTCGAGCTCGCCGATGACTGCGTCGAGGTCGGTC
>JAUHYJ010000419.1 GCA_030425785.1 Acidimicrobiia bacterium
CGCACGGCTGGTCGAGGCAGGTTCCGTCGGCGGCGAACAACCAGCCGTGGTAGGGGCACCGGATGCCGTCGGCTTCGACCTTGCCGTAGTACAGCGTCGTGCCGCGGTGGCAGCACCGCGGGTACATCAGCCCGGGCGTGCCGTCGAGGCTGCGGTACAGCACCAGGTCCTCGCCGAGGACCCGCACGTTGCGAGGCAGGGCCGTCGCCTCGCTCGAGCGGGCGATCGGGTGCCAGTAGCGGCGGAGCAGCTCGCCCGCGGGAGTGCCCGCGCCGGTCTGGAACAGCTCGGGGTCGGGCTCCCCGGGGACGCGTCCGTAGGCGCGGCCGTCGTTTCGATCGTGCGTGGTGGTCATCGGTTCCATCCTGGCAGTGACGCGGGACGGGGCCCGATGCGTGCGCACCGGGCCCCGTCGTCGTGTCGGGTCGTATCGGGTGACGACCGGCTCAGAAGCCGATCGACTCGTCGATGAACTCGTTCGTGAACAGGTCGTCGGCGGTCACGTCGGCCGTCTCGAGGCCGGCGGCCTGGATCTGGTCGATGACCCGCTGGATCCGGTCGCCGTCGATGTTGCCGACCGTGTCGTCGTCACCGTTGCCGGCGAGGCCGAGGTCGATCTGCGTCTGCACCGAGAAGTCGGCGATGCCCTGGTCGTAGACCCAGAAGCTGTTGATCGTCTCGACGGCGTCGATGATCATCGCGTTGGTCCGGTCGGGATCGTTGTAGAAGTCGACCGTCGCCTGCTGCAGGATGGGCACGAACAGCTCGAGGCAGGGGGAGAGCTCCTCGAGCTGGGCCGCCCGCACGGCGATGGTGGCGGCGTACACCTCGAAGCCGGTGTCGTGCAGCAGTTCGAACGCCACCGGACGAGCCCACTCCTCGAACACGTTCTCGTAGTTGTACGGCTCGGCGGACGCGAAGCCCTGCTGCGCGGTCGCACCACCGTCGGCGATGAACCGCGCCGGCGAACCGTCGTAGGACGGATCGACCTGGTCGCGGCTCACGACGCCCTCGGAGATGAAGACCTCCATGAACTCACCACCGGCGAAGTAGTTGATCGTGGCGCCCGCCTCGCCGAGATCGGCGAGCGTCTCGACGTCGGGGTACGTCTCGGGATCCCACATGATCATCTGCGGGTTGATCTCGAGCGGCGCCATGACCGACACCATCGGGGTGTCGTCGAACTGGATGACCTGCGCCTCGGTGTTCGCATACGCCATCGTGATCGAGTCGTCGGCGTAGGTGACGACCGCCGTCGGCGAGAACCCGATCGCCGGGCCGCCCGCACGGACCTGGAAGTCGACACCGGTGTCGACGCCGGCCGAGATGAGCGATCCGGTCGTGGTCTGCGCGTTGGCGTCGACCGTGTAGTCGTCGCCGATCAGGTTGTAGATCGCGCCGTGCTCGGACTCGGGGAACCAGTCGGTCTGCACGGTGATGAGCTCCGGGCAGACGCCGGCGAGGACGCCTTCGACGCCGATCGGGCTGCCGTCGGCGGCGGGCTCGTCCATGTCGTCGGCCGGCTCGTCCATGTCGTCCGCGGGCTCGTCCATGTCGTCGGCCGGCTCCTCGGCGGGCTCCTCCATGTCGTCGGCGGGCTCGGCAGCGGGCTCGTCCGCCGCGGGCTCCTCGGCAGCAGGCTCGTCCGCCGCGGGCTCGTCGTCGTCCCCGCCGCAGGCGGCGAGGGCGAGGCCGAGCACGAGGGACGTGGCGACGACTCGTCGGGTCTCGAATTTCATGGGGTACCTCTCAGGGGTGGGACTCGGGGGTTGGTTGGGATGGGACGGTGGGCGACTCAGACACCGGTGCCGCCGGCACCGGAGTACCACTTGCCGATGACGCGGTTCTGCAACCAGGTGAAGAACAGGAACACGGCGACGCCGAGGCCGGCCGACACGATGACGGCGGCCAGCAGTTCCTCACCTTGGAGGCGGTTCGAATAGGTGCGGAGGCGTTGACCGATGCCGGGTTCGCCCTGTCCGAAGAAGAAGTCGCCGACGATCGCACCGATGACCGACAGCCCGGCCGAGATGCGGAGCCCCGCGAAGATCGCCGGGAGCGCGGCCGGCAGCATCAGCTTGCGGAGCCGCGTGAACCGGCTGGCGTGGTGGAGCGTGAACAGGTCGTGCATGCCACGCTCGGCGGACTGCAAGCCGAACAAGGTGTTCACGACCAGCGGGAAGAAGGCGATGATCACGCACACGACGATGCGTGACGTGCGCCCGAAGCCGAACCAGAAGCCGATCAGCGGGACGATCGCGAGGATCGGCACCGACTGGAGGACGACCAGGTACGGGAACATCGCCCGCTCGGCCAACTTGGTCTGGCTCATCAGCACGGCGAGCAGGAGCCCCAGCACGGCGGCGATGACCAGCCCGAAGAAGGCGACCTTGGTGCTCGACCAGGTGGCGAGCAGGATCTCCTTCATCACCTCGCCGTCGAGAAACGCGTTCTGCACGACCTGGTGCGGGGGACGGAGCAGGAAGCGGCGGCGCGCGCTCAGGAGTCCGTACGAGATCAGGTACCAGACGCCGATCAGCGCAGCGCCGAGCACCACCGGCGGCAGGATGAACCGGGCCGGGTTCTCACGCCGGGGTCGCTTGGCACGCTGTTCGGGCTGGATCTCGATCGCCAGTGCGTCGTCGTCGGCCGACGGGATCGCACCCGCCTCGGTATCGGTTCCGGTGGTGACGAGGTCCATCAGTGGCCGCCTCGGAGTTCGTGCGACACGCGGCCGCAGAGCTGTGCGAAGTCGGGCTCGAAGCGAAGATCGGGGTGGCGTGGGAACTCGAACGGGACGTCGAACGTGGCGATGATCCGGCCCGGTCGGTTCGACATGACGAGTACCCGCGTCGACATGAACACCGCCTCGCTGATCGAGTGGGTGATGAACAGACCGGCGAACCGTTCGAGCTGGAACAGCCGCTGGGTCTCGTCGTTCAGGTGCTCGCGCGTGATCTCGTCGACGGCGCCGAACGGCTCGTCGAACAGGAACACCGGCGGCTTCAGCGTCAATGTCCGAGCGAGCGACGCCCGCATCTTCATGCCGCCCGACAGCGACTTCGGGTAGTGGTTCTCGAAGCCCTTGAGACCGACGAGATCGATCGCCTCGGCGGTGAGCCGGCGTCGTTCGTCGGCGGGCACGTCGTGGAGCTCGGCGAGCAGCTCGATGTTCTGGCTGACGGTTCGCCACGGCAGCAGCGTCGCGTCCTGGAAGACGTAGCCGAGACGATCGCGGTTGACCTTGATCGTGCCGCTGGTCGGCTCGAGCAGCCCCGAAGCCAGCTTGAGCAGCGTCGACTTGCCGCATCCGGACGGGCCGACGATGGTGACGAACTCACCCTTGTGCACACTGAGCGACACGTCGCGAATCGCTTCCGTGCCGTCTGGGAAGGTCATGCCGACACGTTCGAACGACAGGGGCTCGGTGCTCGTCGGCGGCGCAGCGTCATGGACGGTAGCCGTCATCTGTTCCTCCAGCTCCGGATGCAGTTCACGATGGCTCCGGCGGACCAACAACGAGACGAACTTACTCGGTCGGTCGCAGACGCGTGTTCTCAGAACGGCCGCACGACCGAGGGTTCACATGCACGAAACAATCGGTGCCCGACGACGGCCTGCCGTCCCGGTCGGTTCGCGAACGTCAGTCGCCCGCCCAGTGCGGCGTCCACCGCTCCGTCTCGCCGATCGCGACCAAGCGCGTGGTGCAGCCGGACGGGTCGATGGCGAGATCGTGGACGAGCAGGCCGCAGGGCTCGTCCGAGTACTCGGTGCGTTCCTGACCGAACGCGGCCGCGAGTGACACGGCGGTGCTGGGCGCCGTCGAGGCGAGGGCGGACCCGACGATGCACTGCGCATGGCGGTGCACGTGTCCCGACCAGACCGCGATCACGTGGCGGTGGCGAGCGATCAGCGTGCGCTCCTGCGTCGCCTCGTGGAGCGGATAGGCCCCGTCCATGAACGGCAGGCCGGCATCGAAGATCGGATGGTGCTGCACGATCACCGTCGGGGTGGGCGCAACGGACGCG
>JAUHYJ010000420.1 GCA_030425785.1 Acidimicrobiia bacterium
TTGAATCGAGGACGTGAGTGAAAGCGTCGACATCGCCGTCATCGGGGGCGGTCCCGCCGGTGCGGCCACGGCGATCCGGGCGGCGCGGGCGGGCGCGAAGGTCGTCGTGTTCGAGAAGGGCCCGTACGGTCGCGACAAGATCTGCGGCGACGGGCTGACCCCGCGTGCGGTCGCCGCGCTCGACGAACTGAAGATCCCGCTCGAGGGCGCGCACCACATCGACGGCCTCCGGATGATCGCAGGCTCGCGCGAGCGCGAGCTGCCGTGGTCGTCCGACAGCGGGCGCTTCCCGCCGCACGGCGCGGTGTGGCCGCGTCGTCGACTCGACGCGGCCCTGATCGACGCGGCGGCCGAGGCCGGCGCCGACATCCGCTTCGAGACCGAGGCCGAGCCGGTGCTCGACGACGACGGTCGCGCCACGGGGGTGCGGGCCGGCAGCGAGACCCTCCCCGCCGGGCTGGTCGTCGCGGCGACGGGCGCTCCGGGCAAGGTCGCCCGGATGCTCGGCGCGGTCCGCGACGAGACCGAGCCGTTCGGGCTCGCGATCCGGGCCTACGTCGAGAGCCCCCGCCACGACGACGCCCTGATCGAGGCATGTCTGACGATCAAGGACGAGCAGGGCACGTGGGTGCCCGGCTACGGCTGGATGTTCCCCTGCGGTGACGGCACCGTGAACATCGGCGTCGGAGCGCTGTCGACGATGAAGGGGTTCAAGTCGTTGAACCTCAACACCCTGCTCGCCAGCTATCGCGATCTCGTCCGCGAGCCGTGGCAGATCGGGCCGAACCTCGACCGTCCGCGTGCGTGGCGTCTGCCGATGACCGCCGTCCGCCGTCACGGCCCGGGTTGGGTGGCGATCGGCGACGCCGCCGGCCTCGTCAACCCGATGAACGGTGAGGGCATCGACTACGGGCTCGAATCCGGGATGCTCGCTGCCGATCTGTTCCTCGCCGACCCGGCGACGGCCCCCGACGAGTACGACCGGTTGATCGGCGAACGGTTCGACGACTTCCTGCGGACGGGCCGCCGATTCGCCTTCCTGATCGGCCATCCGTGGCTGATGCGGCAGGGCCTGCGGGTGGCGGTCGGTACCGACGCCGTCGCGAAGATCACGCTCCAGGTGATGGGCAACCTCGTCGATGCCGACACGCCCGGCGCGGCCGGTCGCACCATGAAGGTCGCGAGCAAGGCGCTCGAACTGGCCGACCCGGCGCTCCGCAAGTTCCGCGCCGCCGCCTGACGTTCACGCAGGCGGCGAGGCGTCCGGTCCGCGGCGGAGCCAGGGCGCTCGGCGAGCGGTGAATGGTGGGTCGTCCAGAATCGTTCGTGCCTCGGCCGCCGCGGCTCCGGATCCTGCCGTCGCCGACCGATCGACCGCCTGGTCGAGCAACCCGCGCAGGCGAGCCACGGTCTCATCGCGCAGTCGGTACCCGCTGTCGAGCTTGTCGCGAACCGACTCGATCAATGCACGTGCAGCGTGCTCCTCGTCCCGAGCCGGCACGAAGAACTCGTCCGGGTGCTCGTCGATGTAGCGGGCGGCGACCTCGTCCCAGCCGTCAGGCCAGCGCGCGCACTCGTCGTCGTACCGCTCGTCGAACTGCCGCCAGGTGCCTGGCTCGATGCGGTCCAGTGCGAGTTGGCGTTCGCCTCGGTCGACCGGGTACGGCGCGTCGAAGCAGTCGAGGACGGCTTCGAACACGGCCGCGAGCTCGTGGAGGCCGAGATCGTGCGCTCCCGCGGCCGCGGTCGGCAGCAGGCGCCCGGTGCTGTTCCACAGACACTGGTCGAAGCCGCCATTCATGACCTCGGCGCGGATCCAGCTCAGCGCGTAGATCGCACGCTGCCCAGTCGTGAGCTCGTCGAGACGCGGGTCGGCCTCGTAGGGCGTCGCGAGCTCGTCCCAGATCAGGCGGATCACGTCCCACGTCGGGTCGAGACGCGCTCGCTCGCGCACGATCCGGAAGTCAGTACTCATCCGATCGGCCGCCGCAGGCAGCCGATGCGCGCAGCGTTCACGACGGCCAGCGGTGTTCGAGCGCGAGCGTCAGGGTGGCGCCTCGGGTCAGCCGGGTGCGCCGTTCGCGAGCGACCCGTTCGCGGCGGATCTCCGGCCAGCGTTCGAGGTAGGCGGCGAGCTCGCCGGGATCGCAGTCGTAGCGCGCGATCGACTCGGGGGTCGCACCGCGGAGCGCGATCGCGCCGTCGTAGCCGCCGAAACCCTGCGTCGCGCAGATCGCCCCGCCGTCGACGTCACCCGGCACCGGGTCGGCGCCGAGCCGGTACTGGTCGACGACGTCGCCGAGCTCCGGGTCGAGCCGGCGCAGCGTGGGGAGGCCGACCGCGGGTTCGCCGAGCACGTAGCGCAGCGCGTGGACGACCTCTTTCAACCCGGCGTCGCCCATCGTGTGGCCGTCGCCGAGCGCCTTGGGCGTGCCGACCGAGATCGTCGGCACGGAGCCCCCACCGACCTCCGCTGCGATGGCGCGGGCCGAAGCGACCGAGGTCAGGTCGGTCTTCGAGTTGGTGCGGGTGCCGGTGGCGTGGGCGGCGAGGTAGCCGAAGTCGGCGACGCCGTAGCCGTGTGCCTCGCGCGCGATCGCGAAGGCCTGGATGAGCGCGTTCTCGCCGCCGAACCCCACACCGGCGAAGTGCGCCTTGCCGCCGGTCTCACCGCTCTGACCCCAGCCCACGATGATGGAGGTGATGTCGAGGTGATGGCGCAGCGCCACGTCGAGCGTCGTGACGACCATCGCCGATGCACCGTCGCCGACGACGGTGCCGCTCGCATCGATGTCGAACGGCGCGAGGCCGTCGGCGACGTCGCGTCGGTCGCCGGGCGCTCGGCCCTCGTTGAGCGCATCGAGCTTGTCGGTGGTCACGAGCGCGCCGGGCCCGAACCCGTCGAGCGCCTGCCAGTCCGGCAGCGTCGCCGTGTCGGCCGCGCACCACAGCGCGAGTCGCGGCCGGCGGAACCCGGGGTGGTCGAACAGCATCGACGGCGCGATGTCGGCGAGCGCGATGAGGCTCGACGCGCAGGCACCGACCGAGTTCATCGGGGCCTGCGGCACACGCATGAACCCCGACGGCGATCGGAGGCCCTCGAGCAGTTCGGGCCGCTTCGACGTCTTGCCGAGCGGGTACGAGGGGGCGAGCATCGTCGAGACGAGCGCCGGCCCGTGCGTGGCGAGCGCACTGGCGAGCCGGGCGGCGAACTTGTCGCGGGGGCCGTCGGTGCCCGGCAGGTCGAGTTCACCCCACGCATCGACACCGGGGAAGGCGGATGCGGCGACGACGCGGAAGTCGGCCGGGTGCTCGATGAGTTGGGACAGCGGTGACCCGAGGGAAGCGAGAGCGCCGATGCCGACGTAGGCGTACGCCTGCGCCTGCATCGACGGTCCGAGCCGCGGGTCGTCGTCGAACAGCCCGTGCATGTCGCGCAGCTCCGAGCCACGGATGTCGCCGTAGGTGAGACCGGCGAGGCGCCGCAGCCCTCCGGTCGCCAGATCGTGGGGGAGCGCCGCCGCGATGTCGACCGGGGCGCCACGATCGGCCAGGTCGGGCACGACCCGGATGCCGGTGTCGGCGCGCAGGTCGGCACCGTGGCGGGCGTCGATCTCGTCACGTGCCGCCGGGCTGCCGTCACGCCAGTGCGCGATCAGCCGACCGTCGTCGCCGACGTCGAGGTCGACGAGCCCGGCGTCGAAGGCTCGCAGCACCGTCAGGTCGGGGTCACCGGTCAGGCGTGCCGTGGCGGTCTCGGTGGTACCGACCGCCGAGATCGTGCACGGAGTACCGACCGTGACCAGGACGCGATCGGCGGGCAGATCCACCGGGCCGACCCTAGCCAACCACCGTCGGGGCCCGGCGGCCCCGAGCGGACGGTGCCGTTGGTCGGACGGTGCCGATCGTCGGACGGTGCCGATCGTCGGACGGTGCCGTTGGTCGGACGGTGTCGTCGATCAGGCCTGCGACGTCACACGCGCGTGGCGCCAGGTGCGCACGGCGATATGG
>JAUHYJ010000421.1 GCA_030425785.1 Acidimicrobiia bacterium
ACCGAGTCGCCGGCGCTGCTCGGCAGGTGAACAGGTCGTGCTCGGTGCGCTCCTCAACAGGTCCCTGCCCCGGCTCGTGGCGATCGGGCTCGTGTTGCTCGCACTCCAGAAGACGTTGTTCGTCGAGCTGCAGCCGTTCGGGGTCATCGTGCAGGTCGTGATGGCGTTCGCGGCCGCCGCCGGTGTGGCGGGCGGTCCCGAACGCGGCGCGATCGCGGGCTTCGTGTTGGGGATCAGCTTCGACCTGGCGATCGGAACGCCGCTCGGGTCGACCGCCATCGCGATGGGCCTCGCCGCCTACGTCGCGGGCTACGCCGACGTCATCCGGATCGACACGACCTGGTGGTTGGGCGCCATCTTCGTCGCGATCGGCACCGCCGTCGGCGAGGCCGCCGTGCCGGTGATCCGCCGGTTCACCGGTGAAGAGGACGCCTTCGTCGCGGACCTCGCCGTCATCCTGCCGGTCGTCGCGATCGCCGGTGCCGCTCTGAGCCCCCTGTTCATCCCGCTCGCCCGCTGGTCGCTCGGGCTGGCGCGCCCCGAATGGAAGGTGCCGGCGGATGCGTGACGCGACCACACTCCGCCGCGCCGACACGCGAGGATGTCGTCATGGCCGTTGACCGTCGCGCGACACGGCTCGGTGTCCTGGCCCTCGTCGGTGTGGTCCTGTTCGGGCTGCTCGGTGTCCGGCTGTGGTTCCTGCAGACCGTCGAGTCGGCCGACCTGCAGGAGCAGGTCGACTTCGCACGCACGCGCACGGTGCGAATCGCGCCCGAGCGCGGCCGGATCGTCGACGTCGACGGTCGCGTCCTCGCCGACAACGAGCGCATCCTGACCGTGGCGGTCGACTGGCAGCTCCTGCGACGACGCTCGCAGCGCGAGGAGATCTTCACCCGGCTGTCCGGTTGGGTCGACGTGCCCGTCGAGGCGATGGAGGAGCGCTTCCAGCGCCAGATCGACAGCCCCTTCCTGCCGTTCCCGATCAAGCAGGACGTCGACGAGCGGACCGCCATCGCGATCCTCGAGCGCGTCGAGGACTTCCCCGGCGTCGAGATCCTCACCGAGTGGAAGCGCGTCTATCCGTACGGTCAGCACGCCGCTCACATCGTCGGCTACATGGGGGCGATCACGCCCGAGCAGCTCGACGATCCGCAGTACGCCAACTACCTGCTCAACGAGCGCGTCGGCCAGTTCGGCGTCGAGCGCAGCCTCGAGGCGATCCTCCACGGGGTGTGGGGTGAGCAGGTCATCGAGGTCGATGCCGCCAACCGTCCGATCCGCATCCTCGAGGACGTGCCCCCGATCAACGGATTCGACGTCCAGCTCACGATCGATCTCGACGTACAGCAGTACCTCGAGCAGGCGGTCGAGACGACCCTGAAGCTGCGCCGGACGCAGGAGGCACCGAACCCGATCGTGCGCAAGCCCGACGGCACCCGCGAACCGATGGACCTCACCAAGGGGGAGACCGTTCCGTACAAAGCCCCCGCGGGGTCGGGCGTGGTGATGGACTACACGACCGGCGAGGTCATCGCGATGGCGAGCTATCCGTCGTTCGACAATCGCTGGTTCGAAGCGGGCATCTCGGGCACCAAGTTCCAGCAGATCTTCCCGTCGAAGAACCCGGACGGCACCGACATCGACCCCGACCAGTCGATCCTGGTCAACCGTGCCGTGCAGGGTCGCTACAACCTCGGCTCGACGTTCAAGCTGTTCACCGCGTTCTCGGCGCTGAACACCGGCCTCATCGCGCCCGACGAGATCTACGTCGACAACGGCACCTACACGCTGAGCGATGAATCGGTCGAACGTGAGCGATGCATCTCCGGTCTCGTGAAGTGCGAGTACAAGAACGCGACCTGCGGCAACGGCCGGCCGTGCGTCTACGGGGCGGTCGACGTCGAGGACGCGCTCGCCGTGTCGTCCGACACGTTCTTCTACCGCATCGGCGAAGAGATCATGCTCCGCAACGACTTCCAGCCTGTGCTGCAGGAGCAGGTGCGGTTGTTCGGCTTCGGTGCCGACACCGGCATCGAGCTGCCCTTCGAGTTCGACGGCACGGTGCCCGACCGCGAGCTGAAGCGGATCTACGCCGAGCGCGGTGTCATCAGCGAGGACGAGGGCCGCAACTACTTCGTCGGCGACAACGTGCAGCTCGCCATCGGTCAGGGTCTGCTGTCGGCGACGCCGCTCCACCTGGCCGCCGGCTACGCCACGGTGGCGAACGGTGGCTTCTTCCTCCAGCCCTCGGTCGTCAAGGCGATCTGGAACCCGGGCCTGCCCGATCTGAAGCCCGGCTACGTCGACTTCGATCGGGGCACGATCTTCGACGACCGCAGCGACCCGGTCCTCGTCCGCCAGATCCCGATGCCCGAGTCGATCCGCAACCCGATCGTCCAAGGCCTCGAGCGGGTGATCTACGGGCCGGGCGTCGACTCGGACTTCTACCACAAGACGACCGGCGAGCATCTGTTCGCCGACTACCCCCGCGGACCCGAGGCGATCCCGCTCGCCGGCAAGACCGGCACGGCCCAGGGCGCGGGGAACTACCCGTGGAACGACTCGTCCGCGTTCACCGGGTTCAGCACCGACGACGAACGTCCGTACGTCGTCACGGCCTACCTCGAGAAGGCGGGCTACGGGTCGCAGGCTGCAGCACCCGTCGTGAAGTGCCTGTTCCTGGCGCTGTCCGGGCTCGCGCCGATGGACGAGGTGCGGCTCGCCGAGCCCCTCGATCTCGACAGCACCGTGGCCGCCCAGCCGACCGAGCTGCCGGCCCGCGAGCAGTGCCAGCGGTCGAAGTTCGGCGACGGTGTCGTCACCCAGGCGCGGGACATCGACTGATGGCGCTCAGCTTCCTCGCCCGCAAGCCCGACAGCGGGCTCGGCAACATCCGATCGAGCCCGGGCGACCCGAGTCGCAACGTCGACTGGGTGTTGCTCGTCACGCAGGGTGCGCTCACCATCGCCGGGTGCTTCATCGTCTACTCGGCGTCGTGGACACGCATCGCCGGCGACCCCTACGCGTTCGTCACCCGCCAGGTCGTGTTCGCGATCGCGGCCAGCGTGGTGATGGTCGCCGTCATGTCGGTCGACTACGAGTGGTTCAAGGAGCGTGCCGCGCTGCTGTACGGCGCGACGATCGCGCTGCTGCTCCTCCTGATCCTGATGGCCGTCGCCGCTCGCGAGAGCCTCATCGCGTTCGACCTCGGGCCGATCAACATCCAGCCGGCCGAACTCGCGAAGTTCACGACGCTCATCGCGCTGTGCGCGTACCTGTCCGATCAACGCAGCGACGAGGTCACGTACGCGCGGTTCCTCGGCGGGTTGATCCTCGTCGGCGCGCCCGCGGTGCTGATCATCGCCCAGCCCGACCTCGGTTCGGCGTCGGTGATCATCACGATCGCGATGGGCGTGCTGCTCGTCGCCGGCGCCAAGGCGAAGTACATCGCCCTCATCTCGTTCCTGTCGCTCATGACCGTCGCCGGTGCCTTCGTCGGCGGTTTCGTCAACGAGTACCAGAAGGAGCGGTTCCGGGTCTTCTTCGGCCAGGACGCCAACGAGGACTCGGTGTACCAGGTCCGGAACGCGATCCGCGCGCTCGGCACCGGCGGGGTGTGGGGCAAGGGGTGGCTCGAGGGGCAGCTCACCAACGACGGCTCGGTGCCGGTCATGTGGGCCGACTTCCCCTTCGCCGCGGTCGGCGAACAGTTCGGGCTCGTCGGCGGTGCCGTGTTGCTCATGCTGTTCGTGGTCGCGTTGGCCCGCATCTGGCGGATCGCCACGCTGTCGCGCGACCTGCTCGGGACCTACCTGTGCGCCGGTGTGTTCACGATGCTGCTGTGGCAGGTGTTCCAGAACGTCGGCATGACGATCGGGATCATGCCGGTGACGGGCCTGCCGATGCCGTTCATCAGCTACGGCGGGTCGAGCCTGCTGACGTACTTCGCGCTGTTCGGGATCGTGCAGTCCGTCCACATGCGCCGCATGCGCTGAGCCGAGCCC
>JAUHYJ010000422.1 GCA_030425785.1 Acidimicrobiia bacterium
CGGAACGGCGTCGTCGCTCGGCGGTGACGTCGAGCCTGCGACCGATCCGACCACTGCCGGGTTCGTCGAGCCGTCGACGGGCGCCGACGACGACGTGTTGGTCGACGCGGTGGTCGACGTCGCCGAGGCGGCGGTCGACGTCGCCGAGGCGGCGGCCGGGTCGGTGCGCTCCTGGTCGGACGATGCGGCCGACGGGTCCGGCGACGAATCGGCCGCAGCCGAAGCCGAACCCTCGTCGCGATCCGACGAGGCGGTGTCGTCGAGGCGCCGGTCGGCCCCGGTCGTGCCCTCGTCCTCGACCCGTCGCTGCTCGCCTGGTCCGGAACCCGGGCCGGCGGAGTGCCGCTGCAGCGCGGCCTCGAACCGGTCGTCGGCGGCGCGCGCCGGCTGCGGGCCAGCGGCCCGGTCCGGTCGGCGGGTGGGGTTCGGGATGGCGGGGGGCGGTGTCGTCATGGTGCTCACACCTGCTCCAGTCGTTCGTGGATTCGTCGGACGTACTCGGCAGCGCGAGGTGGCGCCGTGTTCCCGGCGCGGCTCACGGCACCGCCACCCGAGTGGTAGGCCGCGAGCGCGAGATCCCACGAGCCGAACCGCTCGTGATGGATGGCGAGCACGCGGGCGGCGCCGTCGATCGCCTGGGCGGGATCCCAGGGGTCGACGCCGAGGGCGTCGGCCGTCGCCGGCATCAGCTGCATCAGCCCGATGGCGCCGGCCGGGCTCACGACGTCGGGGGTGTAGTTGGACTCGACCCAGCCCACGGCAGCGAGCAGGCGGGGTGGCACGCCGTGCTCGGCGCCCTCGGCCTCGAATCGCTGGGCGTACGGCACCGACGGCGGGACCGAGCCGGTGAGGGCGGGGCCCGACGCGCCGGTCGGTGCCGGGGCGCCCGTCGCCGACCCGGTGGAGACGGTTCCACCAGGCGACGAAGCGCCGATCATCGGGTCGTAGACCTCTGCGAACGACCGGACGGAGCCGGTCGAGGGTGCCGACGGCGACGCGGGCGCCGGCGCGGCGAGGAGGTCCTTGCCCAAGGGTGCGCGAACACCCTGGTGGTGGCCGAAGCGAGCGTCGATGGCGTTCATCCGCGCCTCGACGGCGGCGATGCCCGTCACGTTCATCGCTCGACCCCCGTCGCACCGTGGCGCATCACGACGAGATCGTCGATCTCGTTGCGTTCGAGCCGTTCGAGCTCGGCTGCGGCGTCGGTGCGGACGCGTTCGGCGAGACGTTCGATCCCGTCGAGTCGGCGGGCCTCGTCGCGCCAGACCGACATGGCGTCGGCGACGTTCGCGCCGGCGGCGGCGACCCGATCCCCGGCGCGTCGGGCTTCGTGGACGCCCTCGTCGAGCATCGCCCGATGGGCGACGAACCGCGGCGCCCGCTGGTGCACCTCGGTCGAGCGTTCGCCGAGCCGGGCCCATGCGGCGGCCTCGAGCGCGCGCTCGCCCGCGAGCTCGATCTGGCGGCGCGCGACGTCGCTGCGAGCGATGCGCTCGCGAAGCGCTCGGACGCGTACGACCGTGTCGAGTCGCCGTTGGTTCACGGCGTCACCGCCAACAGCCGACCGAGGCGGTCGAACGCGTCGCTCGCCGTGGTGCGATCGTGCACGTCCTGGCGGAGGAATTCGTCGACGGCGTCGCGCAGGGCGACCGCCCGGTCGACCAGGGGGTCGGCGCCCGTGACGTAGGCGCCGATCTCGATCAGGTCGCGCGCCTCGGCGTATGCGGCGAGCAGCCGGCGCAACTCACGTGCCAGCGCCTGCTGATCGGGCGTCGTGACCGACCCGGCGACGCGGCTGACCGAGGCGAGCACGTCGATCGCCGGGTAGTGCCCGGCATGGGCGAGCGCTCGTGTCAACACGACGTGCCCGTCGAGGATCGAGCGCACGGCGTCGGCGATCGGTTCGTTGTGGTCGTCGCCGTCGACCAGCACGGTGTACAGCCCGGTGATCGAACCGCGCTCGGCGGTACCGGCGCGTTCGAGCAGTTTCGGCAAGAGCGTGAACACGCTCGGCGGGTACCCCCGCGAGGTCGGCGGCTCACCGGCCGACAAGCCGATCTCGCGCTGCGCCATGCAGAAGCGCGTCAGCGAGTCCATCATCAAGAGCACGTCGGCGCCGCCGTCACGGAACCACTCGGCGATCCGGGTGGCGGCGACCGCGGCACGCAGGCGGACGAGGGCCGGTGTGTCCGAGGTCGCCACGACGACCACCGAACGGCGGAGGCCTTCCTCGCCGAGCTCGGCCTCGATGAACTCCCGCACTTCTCGACCGCGTTCTCCGATCAGCGCCACGACGTTCACGTCGGCGGCCGACCCGGTGGCGACCATGCCCATGAGCGTCGACTTGCCGACGCCCGAGCCGGCGAAGACGCCGACGCGCTGGCCCTTGCCCATCGGTGCGAGGGTGTCCCAGGCGCGCACGCCGAGCGACAGTGGCTCGGCGACCCGGGCCCGCCGCAGCGGGTGCGGTGGTTCGCCGTCGAGCTCGACTGGGACGAGGCCGTCGAGGGGCGGCCCGTCGTCGAGCGGGTTCCCGAGCGCATCGATCACTCGCCCGAGCAGGGCCTCGCCGACGCCGATGCTCGGCGAACGACCGGTGCCGGCAACCCGGTCGCCGACGCGCAGCCCTCGCAGATCGCCGTACGACATGCAGGCGACCTCGCCGACCGAGCAGCCGACGACCTCGCCGGTCAGCCCGCCGTCGACGACGACGCCCGAACCGAGGGGGAGATCGAGGCCGGCGACGTCGAACCGCAGCCCGACGATGCGCTGCACGGCACCCGTCACCGCCGGTGACGTGTGCCGACCGAGCTGCGCGAGTCGGGCATGCAGCGCCGGGTCGCGCAGGTCGTCGGGGTGCGGGCCCGCAGCGAGGAGTGACGTCGTGGACATGTGCCGACGACCGTCCGTGGTCTGCCTGCCAGGCAAGCAGGTCGGACCCCCACGATCAGTCGACGAATTCCTCGCCGCCACGCGTGATGACGATCTGCCCGCTCTCCTCGAGCGCACGGATGGCCCGCACGATCGCGCCCTGGGCCTCCTCGACGGTCTTCATCCGAACCGGGCCGAGCAAGGCGATCTCCTCGTCGAGGTTGCTCGCGGCGCGCTCGGACATGTTCTGGGTGATCTTGCTCTTGACCTCGGCGCGCACGCCCTTGAGGGCGGTGGCGAGCTCCTTGGTGTCGACCTGGCGCAGGATCAGCTGGACGGCTCGATCGTCGAGCGCGGTGATGTCCTCGAAGACGAACATCCGGCTCCGCACGTGCTCGGCGAGTTCCTCTTCCTCGGCCTCGAGGCCCTCGAAGATCGACCGCTCGGTGGCCCGGTCGGACCGGTTCAGGATGTCGATGAGGGTCTGCACACCATCGGCACGCTCCGCCTTCGACTGGTGGTTCGTGGCGCCGAAGCGACGTTCGAGCACCGACTCCATCTGTGCGATCACCTCGGGCGAGGTCGGTTCGAGCCGAGCGATCCGGATCGAGACGTCGCGCTGGGTCTCCTCGTCGAGGCCACCGAGCACGATCGACGACTGCTCGGGCGGCATGTGCGCCAGTACGAGGGCGACCGTCTGGGCGTGCTCACCCGCCAGGAAGTTCAGGACCTGGCGGGCGTCGGTCTTGCGGAGGAACTCGAACGGCGCCTTGGCCATCGACACCCGGAGGTTGCCGAGGATCTCGGCCGCACGCTCCTCGCCGAGCGATGCTTCGAGCAGCTCGCGGGCACGCTCGACACCGCCGGTGGCGAGCTGGTCGTTGGCCTTGAGCATCGTCGCGAACTCGAGCAGCGACGCGTCGGCCTCTTCGCGCTTGACGGCCTGCGCCTGCACGATCTCCGCCGTCACCTGGGTGACCTCGCGGTCGCCCAGGAGCTTCATGATCTTGGCCGAGCGATCGCGACCCAGCTTGAGCAGGACGATCGCGGCCTTCTGCGCGCCGGTGAGGTGCCCGACATCGGGCACCTTCAGGGGTGCCGGAGCGGCGGGCACCACCTCGGCGGCGACAAGG
>JAUHYJ010000423.1 GCA_030425785.1 Acidimicrobiia bacterium
TCGGGAACCTCCTGGCACTCGATGCCGCCATCGACCTCGTCCGAGCGCTCGCGGTCGTCGACTCGGCGACCGAGGAGATCGTCGAGCGGCTCGACCGCTTGGAGCGCCGCGACTTCCCGGAGGGCATGCGTCTGCTCGAGAACGCCGGGCTCGCCGAGACGGCCGAGTTCCGGCGCGAGTGTCTCGTCGGTGCGACACGGTCGTTCAACCAGGCGCTCAGCACCGTCGACGACGGCGTCGAGACGGCCAACATCCGCTATCACAACGCGCTCGCGCACCTGCTCCTCGGCGAGCGACGAATCGCGCGGCGGAACCTCGAAGCGGCGGCGACCGTGTGCCAGCAGCTGGACGAGTTCGACACGGTGTTGCAAACCGAGCGGGCACTCGGGTCGGAGCTCGGCGCCATCCGGGCCGACTACGTCGGCCGTCGCGGCACCGGACCCGTCGCGAGGATGCGCACCCTGGTCTGGACCTCGGTCAGCTACCGATACGTGGTGTACCCGCTCCGGGCGGCACGATTCCGCTGGCGAACACGCCACGAGCGTCGGTACCTCGCGTCCGATCCCGCTCGGGAAGCCAAGGCGTTCTTCGCCGTCGCCGAGACGGGCGCCGACGTGACGACCGACGTCCGCGAGCTCGCTCGTGCCGTCGACGAGGCGCGCCGGGCCATCGGCTAGTACGCGCCGACCGGTGCACCACGACGACGTCACTCGGCCAGATCGGGCCGGCCGCGGTGGTACCGCACGACCAGCTCCTGGGCGCGGTCGCGTGCCGCACTCGGGACGTCGACGTGCACGACACGGGCCGGGAGCGCGGGGACGTCGTCGAGCCGTTGGCGACGTCCGGGCGGGCGGCCGATCGTGAAGACGACGCTGCCGTCGCCGCGCACGACCGCCGAACCGACGCCGCGCTCCGAGCGTCGAGCGCGGATCTCGGGTCGAGCGTGGCGATGGGTCGTGTCGTCGTGCACGCCGGTCAGCGGCTCGAGCGGGACGAAGCCGAGCTCGTGGTGGTAGATCGCGTGCGGTCCGAACCAGGCGCCGGGATCGGTGACGGCCAGCAGGGCGGCGCGCCGCTCGTGGTGGAGTCGCCGCAGGTAGAACGGCTGCAACAGCGCCGCGACGAGCATGACGACGAAGAGCCACGCGGCGATCACCACGACGACGGGCGTCGCGTCCGGGTCGTCGATCCCGAACACACCGGCGAACCCCACCACCATGGCGAACACGAACCCCAGGCCGCCGAACGTCACCAGGTGATCGCTCCAGTTCCACTCGTCGAGCGGCGGATCGTCCGGGTGGTCACGATCGACGATCGTGCGCCACTCGTCGGCCGAGTAGGTCCAGTGCTCCCAGACGGGACCGTCGAAGAAGGCCTCGACGGCCTGGTGAACACGCCGCTGCCGCCGAAGCCCGGCGAGCGCGTGCCCGAGCAGCCAGCAAGCGCACCCACCGACCACGACCGCAGCGAACGGGACGAGCTCGCGGATCGTCGCGTCCGTGAGCACGAGCGCGGACGAGGTCGCGGCGAGCACGTAAGCCACACCGACAGCGGCATACAGCACGCCGCGGCGGAGCAGCCCTCCGTCGTCGACCTGGACGTCGGCTGGCAGCACCCGATCACCTCCTCGCGAGCCGTCTCCTTGCATGATCGCAGCTCGGGGACGCTCAGCCGGTCGTATCGGTGCGCGCCGGCTTCCAGTAGCCGCGCACGGCGGCTCGATCGCGGTCGACGCCGAGCGTCTTGTAGACGTGGTTCCGGATGCGCTGCATCGCGCTCGCCTCGCCGGCCGCCCAGACGTACGTGCCATCGGGCAGAGCGTCGAGGGATTCGACGACCGCGGCGAGCTCGACGCCCGGGGTCGCACCCTCGGGCGTGACGTGCCACGTGACCGGCAGGTCGAGCCGTGCCTCCGGCGCGACGACCTCGAGGTGCACGTCGAGGTCGACCGACGTCGAAGCTGCGGCCAAGATCTGCCGAACGGCCGGGATCGCGGTCTCGTCGCCGAACACGAGCAGCTGCGTCGCTGCATCCGGTACGTCGTAGCCGGCGCTGCAGCCCGAGAGCGCCGCCCGGTCCCCCGGGCGTGCGCGCTCCGCCCACGCCGACACCGCTCCCCCGCCGTGACGGACGATCTCGAGCGTCAGCCGACCGGCGTCGGCGTCGTGGTCGAGCGGGGTGAAGGTGCGCAGCGCCGGGCGCGACCCGTCGGCACGGAGGAACTCGTTGCCCTGCCACTCGGGGATCACCAGCTCGTCCTCGTCGGGCCACGGGACGACGAGACGCACGCTCATCGCCACCTGCGGCACCTCGAGCCGATGCAGCACATCGCCCTCCAGCCGCAGCCGGAGCAACCGCGGCGTCACCTCGGTTCGTTCGACCACCGTCACCGGCTCGGGCGGGGGCGGTGGTGTGCGCACCGCGAGGAGGCGCGCCTTCAGATCGTCGTCGGCCATGCGTCCAGTGTTACCGGACCTTGCGACATGTGCCTGACCCCGAATGACAGATCGACTCCGACTGCACGGTTCAGGCGAGGGAGACGAGTTCGAGCCAGTCGTCGTTGAAGTAGTCGACGTCGCCGTCGGGCATCAGCAGGACCTTGGTCGGCGAGAGCTCTTGGACGAACGCGGTGTCGTGGCTGACGAAGATGATGCTGCCGGGCCAGCTCGTGAGCGCGTTCGCGACCGCCTCGCGCGACGGCGGGTCGAGGTTGTTCGTCGGCTCGTCGAGCAGGAGCAGGTTGTTGCGACCGACCATCAGCATCGCGAGCGCCAGCTTGGTCTTCTCACCACCCGACAGCGTGCCCGCGTCCTGGAACACCTTGTCGCCCGACAGGCCGAACATGCCGAGCAATCCGCGGAGCTCGGTCTCGGTCAGCTGTACGTCGACGGGGACCTCGTCGCGGATGTTGGTGAGCAGCGACTGATCGGTGCGCAGGTTGTCGTGCTCCTGCGCGTAGTAGCCCGGCACCACGTGGTAGCCGAACTCGAAGTGGCCGAGATCGGCCTCGGTCTCGCCGGCGAGGATGCGGAGCAGGCTCGTCTTGCCGGCACCGTTCAGACCGAGCACGAGTAGGCGCTCGCCGCGCCCGAGGTCGAACGCGACGTCCTCGAACACCGGCGGACCGCCGTACCCCTTGCAGAGCTCGCTCGCGGTGATCACCGTCTGGCCGCACGCAGGCGGATCGGGGAACCGCACCGTGATCTGCTTCTGGTGCTGTGGCGCCGTCACCTTCTCGGACTCGAGCCGGGCGATCCGCTTCTCGATCGAGTGGGCCTGGGCCGCCTTGGTCGCCTTCGCACCGAACCGGTCGACGAACTTCTGCATGCGGGCGATCTCGCGCTCCTGCTCGGCGGCCTGCTTCGTGAGCCGACGTTCGTCCTCGGCCCGGGCGTCGACGTACTGGCTGTACGTGCCCTTGTACTCGACGATGTGTCCGGTCGCCGACTCGGTCGGCCGGTCGAGGTGCAGAACCCTGGTGATCGCCTCGTCGAGCAGGTCGAGGTCGTGGCTGATCACCAGCAGCGCACCGCGATACTGACGGAGGAATCCCATCAGCCACGTCTTCGCGTCGACGTCGAGGTGGTTGGTCGGCTCGTCGAGGCACAGTACGTCGGAGCCGGCGAAGAGGATGCGGGCCAGCTCGACCCGTCGACGCTCGCCGCCCGAGAGCACGCCGATCGGCAGCTCGATGCGATCTTCTCCGATGCCGAGCCCGGCGGCCAACGCGCGCGCCTCGGAGTCGGCCGAGTAGCCGCCTTCGAGCCGGAACTGCTCCGCGGCCCGGGCGTACCGAGCGACGTTCTCGTCGCTCGGCGACTCCTCCATGGCCACCCGCAGCTTCTCGATCCGCTCGATCGCGACGTCGATGCCGCGGCCGGACAGCACGTGCTGGACCGCCGAGCGGTGCTCCTGGCTCCCGTCGATCTTCGGGTCCTGGGGGAGGTAGCCGAAGCCGCCCTTGCGCAGCACCGCTCCGGCCGCGGGCTCGGCGGCACC
>JAUHYJ010000424.1 GCA_030425785.1 Acidimicrobiia bacterium
TCGCCCTGCGCCGCGACCTGTCGGGCGCCATGACCCGAGGGGTGCGCTGATGTCCGCCACCACGACCGGAGCAGTCCGGGCCGGCCGGCGATTCGACTGGGGGCAGCCGTTCGTCTACCTCGTCGCGCTCGTGGTCGCCGCCGTCGCGGTCGGACCCGTGCTCTACGTCTTCATCGGCGGCTTCCGCACCACCGCCGACCTCAACGCCAACCCCGCGGGCCTTCCCGATCCGTGGGTGTTCACCAACTGGGTGACGATCCTCACGTCGCCGCGGTTCTGGGGCAACGTCTTCGCGAGCGTCGTGCTCGCCGTGGCCACGACGGCCGGGGTCGTGATTGCCGGCATCATGGCGGCCTTCGTGCTGGCGCGCTACGAGTTCCGCGGGCGCCAGGGCCTGTACACGCTGTTCGCCGCCGGACTCATGTTCCCGCTCACCGTGGCCGCGCTGCCGCTCACGCTGCTGCTGCGCACGCTGGGCCTGCACGGCACGTATCTCGGCGTGATCATCCCCGGCATCGCGTTCGCGCTGCCGACGACGATCATCATCCTGGTCCCCTTCCTGCGTGCGATCCCCGACGAGCTCGAAGAGGCCGCGATGATCGACGGCGCCTCCCGGCTCGGCTTCTTCTGGCGCATCCTGCTGCCGCTGGCCAAGCCCGGCCTCATCACCGTCGGCATCCTCGCGTTCGTCGCGAGCTGGAACGGCTACCTGCTGCCGCTGCTGGTCATCAGCACCGGGACGCTCCCGCAGGAGCTGTGGCCGCTCCCGCTCGGGGTCACGCAGTTCTCGACGCAGTACTCGCAGGACACCGGCGCCGTGCTCGCCTACACGTCGCTCGCGATGATCCCGGCCCTCGTGTTCTTCCTCATGGCCGAGAAGCGCATCGTCGGCGGGCTGACCGGGGCGGTGAAGGGATGACCTCGATGGACGAACGGCCGGTGGTCGCGCTCCACGAGCCGTGGCGGGATGCCGCGTTGCCGGCCGCCGACCGGGTGGAGGCGCTCGTCGCCGCGATGACCGTGCGCGAGAAGGTCGCCCAGCTCTACGGCGTGTGGGTCGGCGCCTCGGACGACGGCGCCGACGTCGCGCCGCAGCAGCAGGAGATGAGCGACCCGATCGACCTCGACGCACTGCTGCCCGCGGGGCTCGGTCAGCTCACGCGGCCGTTCGGCACTGCGCCGGTCGACCCGGCGGTCGGCGCGGTCTCGCTGATGCGGTCGCAGCAGCGCATCGTCGACTCGGGCCGCTTCGGCATCCCGGCCCTCGCCCACGAGGAGTGCCTGGCCGGCTTCGCGGCATGGGGCGCCACCGCCTATCCCGTGCCGCTCGGGTGGGGTGCGAGTTTCGACGCCGACCTGGTGCGCGAGATGGGGGCGCGCATCGGCGCCGACCTGCGCTCGCTCGGCATCCACCAGGGTCTCGCGCCCGTGCTCGACGTCGTGCGCGATGCGCGCTGGGGTCGGGTCGAGGAGACGATCGGCGAGGATCCCTATCTGGTCGGGACGATCGCGACCGCCTACATCCAGGGCGTGGAATCCGCGGGCGTGGTCGCGACGCTCAAGCACTTCGCGGGATACGCCGCTTCGCGCGGCGGGCGCAACCTCGCCCCGGTGTCGATCGGTGCGCGCGAGTTCGCCGACGTGATCCTGCCGCCGTTCGAGATGGCCGTGCGCGAGAGCGGCGTGCGCTCGGTGATGAACGCGTACACCGACCTCGACGGCGTGCCGACGGCCGCCGACGAGCGGCTTCTCACCGGCCTCCTGCGCGACACCTGGGGCTTCGACGGAACGGTGGTGGCCGACTACTTCTCGATCGCGTTCCTGAAAGACCTCCATGGCGTCGCCGAGGGATGGACGGATGCCGCAGCGCTCGCGCTCGCGGCGGGGATCGACGTCGAACTGCCCACCGTCAAGACCTTCGGCGACGCCTTCGTGTCCGCCGTCGCGTCGGGCGACATCGACGAGGGGCTCGTCGACCGGGCGCTGCGCCGGGTGCTCGCGCAGAAGATCGAGCTCGGACTGCTCGACGCCGACTGGTCGCCGGTGCCGCCGGTGCTCGACGGCGTCGATGCGGCCGACCCCGAGACCGTGCGGGGCTCGGTCGACCTCGACCCCGCCGGCAATCGCGACCTCGCGCGCCGTCTCGCCGAGGAATCGATCGTCCTGCTCCGCAACGACGGGGTGCTGCCGCTGGCGCGGCCCGCGCGGATCGCGGTCGTGGGTCCGGTGGCGGACGACCCGTACGCGGTGCTCGGGTGCTACTCCTTCCCGGCGCACGTCGGCATCCGGCACCCGGAGGTGCCGCTGGGCATCGAGCTGCCGACCCTGCGCGAAGCGCTCGAGGCCGAGTTCCCCGGCGTCGAGATCGTGCACGTCGCCGGTACGACGATCGACGGGGGAGAGACCGGGGGGATCGCCGACGCCGCCGCGGCAGCGGCATCCGCCGACGTCGTCGTGGTCGCGCTCGGCGACCGCGCCGGCCTGTTCGGCCGCGGCACGAGCGGCGAGGGGTGCGACGTCGCCGACCTCACGCTGCCGGGCGCGCAGCAGCAGCTGCTCGACGCCGTGCTCGACGCCGGCGTGCCGACGGCGCTCGTGCTGCTCGCCGGTCGGCCGTACGCGCTCGGCTCGGCGCCCGAACGCGCGGCGGCGATCGTGCAGGCCTTCTTCGCGGGCGAGGAGGGGACCACCGCGGTCGCGGGGGTGCTCAGCGGCCGCGTCAACCCGAGCGGGCGCCTGCCGGTGAGCATCCCCGCCGATCCGGGTGCCCAGCCGTCGACGTACCTCGCGTCGACCCTCGCCCGACGGTCGGACGTGTCGAACATCGACCCGACCGCCGCATACGCGTTCGGCCACGGCCTCGGGTACTCCATGTCGGTCTGGGTCGACCCCGCGTCGTCGGCGGACGAGCTGCCCGTCGACGGCGAGGTGACCGTGTCGATCGACGTGGGCAACGCCGGCGACCGCGACGGGGTCGAGGTCGTGCAGCTGTACGTGCACGACCCGGTCGCCGCTGTCGTGCGGCCGGTGCAGCGACTGGTGTCCTACGCTCGGGTGCCGCTCGCCGCCGGCGCGCGGGCGCGGGTGGCGTTCCGGGTGCCGGCCGACCTGTTCGCCTTCACCGGCGTCGACGGCCGGCGGATCGTCGAGCCGGGCGAGATCGTGCTCGGGTTCGGACGCTCGAGCGCCGACATCGTGGCATCCCGCACCGTCCGGGTGACCGGACCGGTCCGCGAGGTCGACCACACCCGCCGCCTGCACGCCGAGGTCGCCGTGACGCCGGTGCCCTGAGCGCGCCCCGCCCGACCCGGTGCCCGGGCCCTGCGGTTCAGCCGCGGCGAATGTGGCGTGCCGCCGGCTCGCACCCACTATTCGGCGCGGTCGAACAGGCGGAGCCCTCCTTCGACCGCGGGGAAAGTGGCGTCACGGCGACGCGGACCCGCGTTTCGGCGCGGTCGAACGTCGGTGGGAAGCGGGATGCAGGGCTCAGGCAGGCGGGGGAGCGGTGCTGCCGCGCACGACGAGGTGGGTCGCGAGGTCGAGGCGCAGGGTCTCGATCGACTCGCCGCGCGCGAGGCGCAGCACGAGGCGCGTCGCCTCCTCGCCCATGCGTCGCAGCGGCTGGTGCACCGTCGTCAGCTGCGGGCTCAGCCAGCGCGACAGGGCGATGTCGTCGTACCCGACCACCGACAGGTCTCCTGGCACCGAGAGCCCGGCGGCGGTCGCGGCGGCGATGACGCCGAGCGCCTGCAGGTCGCTGCCGGCGAAGACCGCGGTCGGCGGATGCTCGAGCTCGAGCAGCGCGTGGGCAAGACGCTCGCCGCCCGCGGGGTGGAAGTCGCCGAAACGCACCCACGCCGGGTCGACCTCGAGCCCGGCGGCACCCATCGCCGACCGGTAGCCGTCGAGCCGCGCGAGCGAGCACATCATGTCCTCGGGGCCGGTGATCACGGCGATCCGGCGATGGCCGAGCTCGATGAGGTGACGGGTGGCGACGA